>SKQZ01000064.1 GCA_007118765.1 Candidatus Hydrogenedentota bacterium | reverse complement strand
TCGCACATGCGCCGCACTATGAGGGCGCTGAATGCGAAGGCTACGGCAGCGGTTAGAGCGCCGGACAGGCTCAATTTATGGGCGCGTGCAAAGAGATAGGTGCAATAGGCCATAAAAATAAAATGGAGCCCCATCATGAGCGCCAGCGTTATGTTTGAGCGTTCCGGCGTGGGGTTTATCGTCAGGAGCGAGCGGATCAGGTGGGGCGGGTAAAACAGAAAGGACTGCGGGTTGCCCGTGTTGGGCAGGCCGCAATAGGTCAGCGGATTCCACGTGGGAAATTCACCGGCATGAATTGAGGCGTCCAGGAAAAAGGTCAAGGGCGCATAGTAACGATAAATGTCGTACATGCCGCCCAATTCGCTCATGTCCGAAAATACCACGTAAGAGAAGGTGATAATGGTGGCTGTGAGAAGCAGGAACGGCACAAAAAGCGCCCTGCATGTTTTCCAGATAGCAGTTTTAACCGACATTACGGGTATTACTCCGGTTTTCGCGCGTAGACGGTCATCAAATCATAGAGATTCAACGGGAAGTTAAAGTGTAACAAACCGACACGGTGCAATGCGCGGTACAGCGTGGTTCCGGCGCGATGCCGGGTCAATATCTTTCCCGCGACCGTATCCATGTTGCGCCAGAAGGCGGGGTAGATGATTTCGATGTTCGCATATCCCAGCCGTGTCAACAGTGTTGTCATGGAATGACGCGTAAAGTATTGGATGTGCGTCGGTGGATGAATCTGCCGCCAGTGGCGACCGCGCAATCGCGCACATAACGAACCGATGTCGCCCGTACTTAGGGCGAGCGTACCGCCGGGACGCAAGTCATGGAGCGCCTTTTCCAGAAACAGGTCTGGTTCGGGCAGGTGTTCAATGACGTCCCACAGGCATATTACGTCGCGGGGCGGCGCCAGCGTGTGGCGCAAATAGTCCAGACAGTGAGCGCGGACCCCGTGCTTTGTTGTTGCGGCGTGTATGGCGTCTTCGGCCACATCGCAGCCTGCCGCGTCAAAATACGATGCAGCTTCTTTCAAAAAGAAACCATAAGCACAGCCGATTTCCCATAACGTTGCGCCACTGGGATGACGCGCGGCCAGCTCGCGAACGCGGCGTCTGAAGTTCAGGCGCAAGGCCTGCTCTTCCTGTTCATAGTCAGCGTATTCGCCGCCTTTGAAATAGTTGCGGGTGTACAACTCCTTGAACAGTTCAGGCGATTCCGTCATGTCAGCATACACGTGGCCGCACTGTGCGCATCGCAACAACCCGGCAAGGGCGGGCGCCGCCTCGGTGTGCAAACAACAGACACAGGGCTTTGCGGACGTTGTTTTTGCGGCCCCTGTTGGTTTCTGTTCCTGCGGTGCATCCGGCATGGTGACTCTCCTGAAGCATGTGGTCGTTATCACCCTGACACGCAAGTGTACTGGCAACGCCCCATTCAGCGCAAACAGAAAAGCCGCTTTGTCCCCATGGCGCGAATCAGGTATACTTACCAGAAATGGGGAAACGTAATGGACCTGACACAAAAACAAGAACTGTATATTTCGCGATATATGCGCAGTGTGGCTGATGTGCTCGCCGGTCGGCTGAGTGACAAGCAATGCGACCGGGCGTTGTCGCGGCTGCATGCGCGGATTATGGACCAGATCGGCGCGGTGGACAAGGCCCGTCCGGAAGATGTGGATGTGCTTGATGTGCTGCGGAAGATGGGGGCGCCCGAAAAGCAAGCCGACATTCTGGCCCGTGTCTGGGGCGGCGAATCAACGCGGCCTGCCGCCGCTTCCGAACCTGCTCCCGCACCCGCTTCCCCGTCGGCTGCTCCCGTGCATGATGCCGCGTCAAAGCCGGACGCGCCAAGGCCATCAGCCGAACCCCCCGTCACGCCCGCCTCAGCGCCGGTGTGGTTGGGCGTATTCTCGTGGACGGCGACACAGCTGGATTGGCCGGTATGGGCATTGCGAATCTTGGCGGTGCTGGTGGGCTTGGTCACATTGCCGCTTGCATTGGTGGCCTATATGGTCGCCTATTTTTTCTTGGTGGCGGGCGGGCGTATGGCAGCCTGCGGGCCGTTGCACCCCTGGCGCATGTTTTTCCGTCCCACAATGACGGTGGTCATGCTGACCGTGATTCATTTTGCGGCCCGGTACGCCATTAGGGGGGTTGAAATTGCGCATACCGTGTGGCTAAACCGCGCTTTACCCGACATGGGCGAATGGGCATGGTTTGAAGCGGAGGGGGTGCGCATGTATTTCTGGGCGGTGGTGCTGCTCGTGCCGATTGCCTTGTTCAGCGCCATGCCCCTTGCCAACGCATGGGATTACAGTTTGAAGCGATTTACCCAGGCATGCACGGCGCTGTATGCGATTGTGGTGTCATTTGGGGTCGCGTCCTTTGTCGTCGGCGTGATTCTGGCCTTTGTGAAGGAGTTTACCGGGGGATAACGCGCATGTGCGTGTTCTTTTGTTGATCCATCAGCGGATATGCAATTCCTGTGTGCTTGCGGGCGAGGTCAGCACCACCAGGCTCTTGCCGCTGACTTCAAACACGGGGGTGTGCATCTGCGGGGCCTCGTTGGCGGCAAAATAATCTTCCGGCGGTGGCGCTGCGCTGTTGATGCGTACATGCCACGCGCCTTCCGGCAGCCGGAAACGGACGGCCTCCAATGCGGCGTTAAACATCATGTAAATGCCGGTATCATCGTTTTCCTTGGGATGTACGCGGCAGGCGATGGTAGGCGCATCATGCTGCCAATCCACCTGGTTGCCGTCGGGTTCACACCAAGTGAGGTCGGCAGTATCGTGGTCGTCGCCGCCATTAAAAAAAGCATTGCGGTGAAACACGGGGTTTTCCCGGCGGAACGCAATGACATCCCTGTAAAACAAGAAGAGTTCCCGGTTCTCGTCCAGCAGCTGCCAATCAAACCATGAGATTTCATTGTCATGGCAATAGGCATTGTTGTTGCCCCGCTGGGTACGGTTCATTTCGTCGCCGCCCAGCATCATGGGTACGCCCAGCGACAAAAACAGCGTTGCAATCATGCTCTTTTGCATGCGCCGCCGCAGTGCATTGATGTCGGGGTCATCCGTGTCGCCTTCGTGTCCGCAGTTCCAACTATGGTTTTCGTTGGCGCCGTCACGATTGCCTTCGCCGTTGGCTTCGTTATGCTTTTGATTGTAGGACACCAAATCATGCAATGTAAACCCGTCGTGACAGGTAATAAAGTTAATGCTGTGTTCCGGGCTGCGCTCGTTGTGCATGTATAAGTCGGCGCTGCCGGTCAGGCGCGTGGCAAAAACGCCGCGCATTCCTGAATCGCCGCGCCAGAACCGCCGCATGTCGTCGCGGTATTTGCCGTTCCATTCGGCCCAGCGGGCATCGCCGAACCCACCCACTTGATACGCGCCGCCGGCATCCCACGCTTCGGCAATCAGTTTTACATCGCGCAAAACCGGGTCCTCCGCAATGCGCTTGATAAGCGGCGCTTCTTCAATGATGTGCCCCTGCTCATCGCGTCCCAAGATAGAGGCCAGGTCAAAACGGAACCCATCAATGTGCATGACCGCCACCCAGTAGCGCAGACAATCCATGATAAAGTCGCGCACCAAGGGATGGTTGCAATTGACCGTATTGCCGCAACCGGAGTAATTGAGATAAGCGCCGTCATGCAGCAGGTAATACACGCTGTTGTCAATGCCTCGGAATGAGAGGGTCGGCCCCCGTTCGTCACCCTCTGACGTATGATTGAACACCACGTCCAAAATAACTTCAATGCCCGCTTCGTGCAGGGCCTTGACCATGTCGCGAAACTCGTCCAGATGTTCTTGACATTGGGCCGTGACCGCATACCGACCGGAGGGCGCAAAGAAACCGATGCTACTGTATCCCCAATAATTGGTCAGCTGTTGTCCCGTAAGCATGCTGCATCGGCCAAGCAAGGTCTCGCCAAACTCCTGTACGGGCAGCAGTTCGACGGCGTTTATCCCCAATTCCTTCAGATGGGGTATCTTTTCTATCAGGCCGCGGTAGGTGCCGGGATGATTCGCGTTCGACGACGGGTGCTTGGTAAATCCGCGCACATGGGTTTCATAGATTACCAAGTCTTTGAGCGGAATATGCGGACGTTTGTCGTCGTTCCAATCCATTTTGTCATGGACGGCAACGCATTTCATGGTGCCGTCGTGAATATCGCCGACAAAGGCTTTCGCATAGGGATCCAACAGGTAGATGTTCGGGTTGTAGCGATGCCCTTGGCGCGGAGCAAAGGGGCCATCCATGCGATACAAGAAATACGTGCCTTCCGGCGCACCGCGCACAAACAACGACCACACGTCTCCCGTGCGATGGTGGCTCGGGTCAAACTCATATTCCCAAACCGGTTCCTGATCTTCAACCGTGTCGAACAGCGCAATCCATACGCGGGTGGCATGGCGGCTGAAAATGGTAAAACGGATGCCTTCGGCGTACGTCACCGGCCCCATGGGATAGGGGCGCCCTGCCGTAACGGTCAACGTTGACGTGTCAAGACCGCTCATAAAGCAACACCTGTCCCGTTCGTTGTCCTTCTGCCGGACAGCACTGCGGGGCGTATGTTCTGTGGCCGTTGAAACTCATGGAAGACGGCATTGATGTGCATGAATGCTTTTCCTCCTCAAAAGATATGTTTCGTATTGTACAGATGTGTCTTGGGTATCACAACCTGTAATTGTCGCGGTGGGCGGTTGTGTGTCCTGTGGCAAAAGCAGGCGATACCGGCAGGTCACGACTGGCGTGCAATTAAGGCGCGTGCTTTGGCGACCAGCGCCTGTGGATCCGCCGGTTTCGAAAAATAGGCGTCCACATGCATGGCAGCCAAATCCTCGTCGGATTTGGGCGCGAAATCAAAGCCGTGACGACTGGAGGCCGCTGTCATGATGATGATTGGCAGATTGGCGAAGTCGGGGTCTTCCTTGATGGAACGGGCAAAGTCAAAACCGGAATCAAGGTTTGCCATCATCAGATCGGTAATGACCAGCGCGGGCCGTTCTTTTTTCATGGCGGCATAGGCGTCATCGCCGTTTTGAAAGCATAGGGTGCGAAAACCGGCCGCTTCCAAAATTAAGCGGCACCATTCCAGAACATCAAAATCATCATCCACTATCATTATCAACGGTTGTGTGTCCACTATGAAAAATCCCGCGTCAATGTCACAAAAAGAATGTGAACCCTACTGGGTAATTGTGTTGCCGGTGTAAATGCGACAAGCGGTTGGCGCAATACTGTTATTATGTCACGCGGCGCAGGCTTGGTTTTCACAAAGAATGCACCACTATGAAAAGCATAGCCCTTCAAGCGGGCGTAGTGCAAATGATTGTCTGAAACGCGCGCTATTCCATGGGGTTTGGCAGGCATACTGTTCCCGGAATTGGAACGGCCTGCGTGTTGTTTTAAATATAGGTCCTTGTTTTGCTGGTAATCTTTCGTTGGTTTATACTGTGCCCAACAGGATCGCGGCATCATTCTTTTGTACGTCCTCTTTCATTTCTCTTGCCGGCGTGCGGCTTGGGTGTCGAATGACCGGGGTAAGCGTTGAACACGATTTCTTGTCATGCGTATGGGTGCGGTGCACATCAGAACGTTCCGATAATACCGGACCGAATGATGAGGGTTGCCATGGCAATGACGCGCCGCAATATAAGCCTTCGATGTTGTTTGTGACCATAGTGCCTTCACGGCAACGGGATGTTTCAATACTATCATGCCATCCAAAAAGACATCCGGGCGCATCGTAATTCGCGGCGCCCGTGAACATAACCTCAAAAATGTTTCCATACAACTGCCGCGCAACCAGTTGATTGTCATTACCGGATTAAGCGGTTCGGGCAAGTCCAGTTTGGCGTTTGACACCATTTATGCGGAAGGGCAGCGACGTTATGTGGAGAGCTTGTCCGCCTATGCCCGGCAGTTTCTGGAGCAGATGGACAAGCCGGATGTGGACTATATCGAAGGGCTGAGCCCGGCCATTTCCATCGAACAAAAGACGACCCACCGCAACCCACGCTCCACGGTGGGCACGGTTACCGAAATCTACGATTATATGCGGTTGCTTTTTGCCCGTGTCGGTACGCCCTATTGTCACAAATGCGGCAAACCCATTGAATCGCAAACACCGCAAAGCATTGTGGATGCCGTTCTGGCTTTGCCCGAGGGTACGCGGGTACAGCTGATGGCGCCGCTGGTTCGCAACCGGAAAGGCACGTATCAAAAACTGTTTGTTGAAGTGAAGCAACAGGGATATGTGCGGGTCCGTGTTGACGGCACGTTTTATCATGTGGATGACGATATTACCCTTAAACGCTATGTGCAACACGACATTGACGTGGTGGTGGACCGGCTTGTGGTGAAGCCGGAGGCAAGCAAACGGTTCACCGATTCCGTGGAGACCTGCCTGAAACTGGGCAAAGGACTGATTCGTATCTGGTACGAAACCCCCGGCGACACGCCACAGGAGTTGTTGCAAAGCGAGCACTTGGCGTGCTTGGATTGCGGCGTGGTCATGGAAGAGCTTGAACCGCGGATGTTCTCCTTCAACAATCCCCACGGCGCGTGTCCGCGTTGCACGGGGCTGGGCGCGGTGATGGAGATAGCGCCGGAACTCGTGGTTCCCGACGCATCGTTGTCAATCGCGGAAGGGGCTGTGCGGCCATGGAGTGTGCGGCGTGTGCTTGATGGCATGTATCGCCGGGCGTTACAGTCGTTGTGTCGGCACTATGAGCAGGACCCGGACATGCCGTGGGAGCAGTTGCCTGCATCGTTTCGGGACATTGTGCTGTATGGCTCCAAAGGCGAAGAAGTGGCGTTCTCTTTTTCCAATGATACACGCACCTATGAAACGCAGCGTCCTTTCGAGGGCGTCATTCCAAACTTGGAGCGTCGTTACCGTGACACCGAATCCAACCGGGCGCGCGACATGATCCAAGAGTTCATGGCGTCGCGTCCCTGTCCCGCCTGCAAAGGCGCGCGATTGCGGCCGGAATCGTTGGCCGTGCGGGTGGATGAGCACACCATTACAGAAGTAACCGCCCTGTCCGTGGCGAAAAGCCTTGCATTCTTTAAGCAACTGCGCTTGGACGCCACACGCGAGAAGATCGCGGAACGGGTAATCAAGGAAATACGGGAACGGCTTGGTTTCTTGAATAGCGTCGGATTGGAGTATCTGACCTTGGAAAGGCAGGCGGGCACGTTGTCCGGCGGCGAATCGCAACGCATTCGGCTGGCCACGCAAATCGGCAGCGGACTGGTGGGCGTACTGTATATTCTGGACGAGCCGAGTATTGGCCTGCACCAGCGCGACAACAAGCGGCTGCTGGCCACCCTTGCGCGGTTGCGTGACCTCGGCAACACGGTGATTGTGGTGGAGCATGACGAGGACACCATACGCGCTGCGGATCATGTGGTGGATTTGGGGCCGGGCGCCGGGGCGCACGGCGGCCGGGTTGTGGTGGCGGGCACGCCCAGAGAAGTGATGCGTTGCAAAGAATCGCTGACCGGCCGGTATTTGAAGGGAACGCTTGAGATAGCCCTGCCGGAAAAGCGCCGAAAAGGCAATGGCAACGCACTGCGCATTCGCGGCGCCGCGCATAACAATCTGCGCAATGTGAACGTATCTTTTCCTTTGGGCGTTTTTATTTGCGTCACCGGCGTATCGGGCTCCGGGAAGTCCAGTTTGGTGAATGAGACGCTTTATCCTGCGGTGGCGCGGCGGCTGCACGGCATGATGCGGATGACGCCGGGCAAGCACAAGGATATAGAGGGCATAGAGCATCTGGACAAGATCATTGACATTGACCAGTCGCCCATTGGGCGCACGCCCAGATCGAATCCCGCAACGTATACCGGCTTGTTTTCGCCCATACGCGAACTGTTTTCGCGTACCCCGGAGGCGCGTGCGCGGGGCTATGCGCCCGGGCGCTTCAGTTTCAATGTGAAAGGGGGGCGCTGTGAAGCCTGCGAGGGCAACGGTCTGCTGACCATCGAAATGCACTTTCTACCGGATGTCTATGTGCCGTGTGACGTGTGCCACGGCGCCCGCTATAACCGTGATACCTTGGAAATACGCTACAAGGGCCATACGATTGCCGATGTCTTGAACATGACCGTGGAGGAGGGGTGCGACTTTTTCAAGAACATCCCCGCCGTGGCAAACAAACTCAATACGCTGCATCACGTCGGTCTTGATTACATCAAACTGGGGCAGGCGGCCACCACCCTGTCGGGCGGGGAGGCGCAGCGCGTAAAGCTGGCCACCGAGCTCTCGCGGCGTCAAACCGGCCGCACCCTGTATATACTGGACGAACCCACCACCGGCCTGCATGCCGCTGATGTGGACAAATTACTGACGGTTTTGCACAGACTTGTGGCGTTTGGGAACACGGTGATTGTCATTGAACACAATCTGGATGTAATCAAGACAGCAGATTGGATCATTGATTTGGGGCCGGAAGGCGGCGACAACGGCGGTCGCGTTATAGCGTCGGGCAAACCCGAAACCATAGTCAAACGCAAACGCTCCCATACCGGTCACTACTTGGCGCCCAAACTGCACGCCAAGTAGTCCAACGTGTGAGGATTAGCGCGGCCCCGAAATGGCGGGGACGATGGGCGGTATTTCGTTGTCGTATTCGATACGCAATCCTGCTTCCATGGCCGCCTCGGCAACTTCACTGACAATGTCAATGGGCGCACTGGGATGTTGTCGCACCACAACGGTAACGGGCATGTTGCGTGGTGCGCCGAAAAAGATGCTGCGTAATTCGTCCAGCGTGACATTGGCGCCCCGGCAATAAAGGTGACCGCCTTGCCCGATGGAGACGCCTATCTCATTTTCGCTGCCGGACACGCGGTCGCGCAATCGGTCCAGCGCTGTTTTTTCACCATCACGCCGGGCCTCCGCGATGTCCTGATCGGCTTGGGCCACCATCACCGATTCCGGCATGGTGCTTTCATCCACGATGGTGGTGGTGATGAAAATCAACAGCGAGCTGTTGTCAGATACGCGCCGGGGGTTTCGGAACAATCGCCCGACAAGGGGCAGATCGGCAAGTAATGGCGTGCGTGTTGTCGAATGGCTGGCACGGTCGCGGCGCAAGCCGCCCAACACAATGGTATCCCCGGAATCTACCCGTACCTGCGTATCGGCGCGGCGCACGGTTTTCTCGGGGACGGTGCGCGTCAGATCGTCCACCACAATTCGCTTGTCCGTAAAGGTGCTGTCCTCCGCGCTAATGTCGAGCAGGATATTGTTGTCTTCGGTGATGCGCGGCCACACGGAAAGAATGGTGCCCACGTCCATAAACTCAACGCGACTGGTGGCGGTGCTCCGCCGGAAGACATCATCGCGAACAAGGCCGTCGCTATAGCCGCCGTAGCTGGGGTAGGCCGACCCTGACACATAGGGCACCCGCGTCGCATTCTCAAATACGGCCTCTTCGCTGTCTTGTACCGTAACCCGCGGTGATGAGAGGATGGTGGCCTTTTGCTGTTTGTCGAGGTAGTCCAGGGTCACGGCGACATTGCTGCCACGGTACCGATCAATGATGGGCGCGCCTGATACGTCGGTCAACAGCGGGCGCGTAATGTTGCCCGCCCCGTCCAACTGCAGGGCGCCGTATCGCGGCACGGCATAGGGCAGGCGTCCGCCGCTGGCAATCTGGCCATCGCCCGCAGGCCCGGCGATGGATTCCGAACCGGCGCCGCCGTGTACGGCAAAGGGCGAACCGTCAACATTTGCGAAATAGGACCAATTCAAGTTGAAAGCCCGTTCGATTTCGGTGTTCACTTCCACGATATGCGCTTCGATGAGCACCTGGCGACGTTTGATGTCCCAAACGTTAATGAGCGCGTCAATCTCGTCAAGGCGTTCGGGCAATCCTGTGACAGTAATCTGGTGGACATCCTCGTTGACTACGATTTGTCCCATTTCACCCGGTATGTAGGCTTCGATCTGGGCTGCGATGAAGTCCAAATAGGCGTATCTGATGACCCATGTGCGGGTTTCCAGCGGTTGATCAAGCGTGTCAATCGTCTTGGCGATTCGGGCCACGCGTGTTGGCAGATCCGTGACGATAACCGTGTTGAACCGGGGATCCACCTGTATCATGCCGCGCTCCGTCAGCATGGCTTCAATGCCATCCACCACATCCTCCGCATTGACATGGGCAATATGGAAGGTGTGGGATTCCACCGGCTGATCAAGCCGTGCCACGGTGTCCCGCATTTTCTCCAAAATGGCCGGCTTATCCCAGACAAAGATTTGGCCGGTGCGTGCATCGGACAGAATGCTGCCGGTTTGGGACATGGAACCAGCCAGAACGGCCTCGATGTCGGGCAGGTCGGCGTATTCTATCATGAAGGCCGCCTTTTGTTGCGGCACATCAAACTCCGCAATAAGGCGCGTCATTTCCCTGATATTGTCTTCTGTATCCCATACATAGATGTTGCTTGTGCGTTCGTCGGTAATTGCACGCCCCGACGCAGACATCAATGAGTTGACAAGAGATTCTACATAGGACACGTCCGCATGTCGTATGCGGAATTCATGCGGTTGGGCTTTGCCGAATTCCCGTTCCAGATATTCCTCGATGGGCATGACCCGAAGCAGGTTCTTTTCTTCATCAAACTCATAATAGACCTTGTAGAACTTGAGCACCTCAAGGGCGTCGCGGGGCGTGGTGCCGGAAAGCCAGAAATGGAGCTGCTTGTCCTGCAACAGCGGCGAAACCAACATATTCCAGTCCGTGGCCATATTGATGGCGCTGAGAAAATCGTACAGCGGCATGGGACCTTCCAGAAACAACACTTCGCCCACGTCCGGCACTTCATCGCCATATTCAGGCTCGCGATCAAGGATGGGTTCAAAGACGTCTCTGCCCAAACTCGATACCGCGCCGACTTCGCCGCGTGTGAAAGAGGTACCGCCGCCTGTGGGTCCTGTGCCGCCGATTGTTCGCGGCGTAGGCGCGGCGCGTTCCCGGGTTGTTTCCGGGTCGCGGCCCGGGCCTCTGTCCTCGGCCGCCTCTGTGGCAGGGGTTCGACGTGTTGGCGCGACTCTATCCGGGGTTTCTTCCGTTTCCGTTGTCGTTCTTTCACGAAGCCGCTGTATCCGCTGTGAAGCGGGCTGTGAAGGAACTCTGGTGTCTCGCGGCCCCGGCGGCGTACCCGGCTGTTGTGCGGTGGGGCGCGTGGTGCGTTGCGTGGTTGTTGTGGGCGTACGCGCATCTGGTTGGGCGCTCGTTGCCGGGGTATCGCCATGGGGGGTCCAGGGAATGCCGGTCGAAGGGGCGGGCCGCCTGCGTGGCGTATTCGGTGTTTGTCCTTGCGCCGCTGCGGTAACTACCGTCGTGGCAATAAGGAACGCAACGCAAACAATTGCTTTTAGCGGTCGTGTTGTTAAACAACCCATCATAAACCTTTCCGCAAAACTGGGAAATCCGTAGCGAACGGCATTTTTTCATGTACCATGCCGACGACTGGCCGGACAATACTTACACATCTCGGATGTATCGCAAAAGGCAAAGCTTCAACGCCAACATTTCCGACTGCGAAACATGCCGGGATTATTTCATACTATGCCCTGTATTTTACACCAAATACTTTGGTCTATTCACAATATGGCACATCACATCCACTATCGTCGGGGCAAGGTAATGGATAGTATCTGATTTTGTTCGCGCCAATGATACTGAAGAACGACCTCCGTGCGGCTGATGGAATCAATGGTTACGGAATTGATGGTGTCGCCAACGCCCAGGAATTCACCGCGGGGGTTGTCCGGCAAAATGAACTTTACTTTGTCGCCCACCTGCTGGCGCGTAGCCTCGACCCCGCGCAGCATGCGTTGTAAATCGGGCCGTTCCGGCGGGGGCGGCGGCGGAGGAGGAGGCGGCGGTGGAGGCGGCACCAACGCGCTCCAAACGCTCTGCTTGCCAAGTATTATGCGGTTCCACCCTTCGATGTCGGTGCGCCGGACGCGGTCTTCGTCCAAGTCCGGTCCTGCATCCGCCAGTCGCATGTCAAGTGCGGTGCGGCGCGCCGTCACGGGGCTGGACAGTTGGTTCATAATCATCAAGCCCACAATGCATACCACAATGCCACCGGTAATTATGGTTATATAGCGTCTCATTCATAACTCTCCGAAATTTTACGCAACATCAAACCGGATAAACGAACGAGCGTGTCCGGTTCATTGCCCTGAATCCATGGACATCGCAAGGCAACCGGCGTACCGGCGCCGGGCAGTGCAAATTGCGTCTGATAGCGGTGGGTTTCGCCGTCGCCTTCCAACTGCTGCATGGGGCTTAACAGTACCGCGTCGGATTCAAGGCCAACGCCCATCACAACGTCGCCGGACGTTGAGGACATGTTTACAATCATTTCATATTCGGCGCCGCCGGGGAGTTGATGCTGCATATACACCTCTGCGGCGGCGGTTGTCAGGCGAATATCCAACGCGCCGTAGGGACTTTGTGCCGCCTCCGGCGCATCCGAAATTGTGGCGCCGATGCCGACCCAGGCATCCGCGTCCAGCGCAATGCGTCCAAGCCCATCGGTTGTGACGGCCGGTACGTCAGGCGGCAAAACAGCGCCATCGGCGACAATCCGACTGATGTCAATACTGGCGGCCACCAACTCGCTTTTCGGCTCACGGCTCAAGTCCAGGGCGTCTATGCGCAGCGACTGGGGGCTGTTGTGCAGGCGCTCCAGAAACTGAACGATATTGCGCAGCTGTGTTTGCGGTATGCGCAGGTTGATTCGGTATTCTCGGTAGCCCTGCCCGCCTTCCGACATCTGGCCGCGTCCCAGCGTGGGGATTTCGACCAAATTGCCGCCGCCGCCGTTGGTGGAAACGGGGATGCCATTGGCATCCAAGGGCGGCGGATTGTTTCTGGCCAGCCGGTATATCTCCTGGCGCAGACGGTCGTGAATCTCCGCTTCCGTCCATTCGCTGGAATGCTGTGCGGCAATGGCCTGGTATTGGGTTTGAATAACGTCGCGATGGGCCATGAGGCGCGTGTAGGCCAACAATTCATCTTCAAGGCGCATGATTTCGCGGTCAAGGGTGTTCAGCCGTTCCTGGGCGCGCTGGTATACCATAAACACAAGCATCAAAAGCACCACAATGGCAGTGATCAATGCCAACCGTTGTTCGCGCTGGGACAATTTATAATACGCGTGAAACACCTTTTCCAAAACATCATGAATCATTGTCATCCTCCAGCATCGGCACTTCCACCTGATACGACCACACGTTCTGTTCACGCTCTTCGGTCTGTGTCTCGTACAGGCTTCTTGCCTGCCTGAAGAAGTTCAAATGTACGTCTGCGAGGTCGCGGACGTTGGTGGTAAATTCGGCGACATCTATCACCGTTTTGGCGCGTCCCCAGATATCAATGCCGTCGCCGCGCCGCAACGACAGACGGGAGAAGTTGAGGCGGCCGTCAGGCGCCGCCTGTACCAGTCGCGCCAATTGCTCAATGACCGAACCCTGCCGGTCTACTTGTCGCCGTAAAATGTTCAATTGCTGCCGCTTTTCCGTGATGCCCTGCACTTGCGGTTCGATGGCGGCGACACGTTGCTCCAGTTCGTTGATAAAGGCCGCCCGCTGGTATAGCGCCTGTGCGTACAGTCCGCCCAGCGCAAGTATGACTGCCGCCGCCCCGATGGCGGCGTGAACCGCAATACGCTTTACATTGGCGAGCCGTCGGGCCTCCACCTCTTTTTCCGGCAAAAGATTGATTTGAATATCGGCGCGTCCACGGGCTTCAATCAGTCCGCCTACGGCCTCCACGGGCAGCCCCGGCAATGCAACGTCCGGCGTGTCGAGTGCGTCGAGAACAAAAGCAGCCGCCTTGCAGTCCATGCCGGTCTTACTGGAAAGCGACTTGCACAACGCATCCACATGCGCATACGCACAGGCTACATAGATGGTTTCCACGCCAGTGCCGTCCGACGATTCGCGCTGGTACGCCGACAAGGAGCCGCGCAACTCGGCGGCCAGCTCTTCCGCGCCGCCCATGTCCACCATGCTTTCGCCGGGCGCATCCGGTTCCGCGGCAATCTTTTCCCACGCCTGGGTGGTGGCAATGCCGCGGGTGAATACCGGGTTCCCGTTGTCAATCACCGTAATTTCAATGCCCCCCGCTGTCAGACTGACCAATGCGTAACGGCTCGGTTCTTCGGGGTGGGTGGCCAGGGCCGCCACATAATTGCAGGCGGTGCTGAGCAATATCTTTTCCGGCACGACACCCGCCTCACGCAACACACTCAAATGGTTTTCCACCACATCCTTATGCGCGATGGCGATGAGCGTTTCGGATTCGCCTGTTTCAAGTTTGCGCAAGACGCACTGGTCAATAACGACCTCATCCGCCGTGTAGGGAACATACTCTTCTGCGCTGAACTGCACCATCCCCGCGATTTCAACGGGATCATGGGAGGGCAGCGTAATAATGCGCGTGGTAATGTCGTATCGCGGCAAAACGGTGTAGATAACGTCTGCATCCAGTCCGTTTTCTTCCACAAAAGCGCGCAGCGCCTGGGCCTGCTGCTCCGGGTCGGCATAGTCGCCGGTAACGCGCAGGAACACCGTGTCTTTCGGGGTTGCTCCGCTCGATTGGAAGCGCAACACCGAGATGGAATGCGCATCAACCTGCAAAATACTGGTATGGATAACTTTACGAGCCAAGCGTCTTCTCCTGCCATTCTAAAATATTGGACATGCCTTGTCTCATGGATACCACCGCCTCACACACGGCGCGGATGCGCCCGTTTCGGCGCGTGGCCACGCCTCTGATCCTAAAGTATGATGAGGTCGTCTTGCAATACTTTTCTAATGCTCTAAGTGAATCGCCCGTGATGCCGGTCTTTTCCGATAAATCATTCATGTTCGCGAAACTACGGTCGGTTCTGGTATACAAGTCGCCATCGCTGCCTGCGCGATAATGGAGGATCGCCTCAATATCACCGCTGCTGAGATCGGGTATGCATGCCAGCACTTCCCGCGGCGCTGTGTTGACGTTGATGCGGCCGTCGTCAGACCAGACTGTCAATATGTTTCGCAGCCCCGGCGTGCGTTCCGTGCCGAACCAGTCATCCTCGGATACGCCGCGTATATACTGCAGCTCTTCTATGGCGTTAAACGGGGTTCTTTCCTCGTTCGAATGGCCCTCGCGTGCGAGGCGGGCCCGTATCCGCCGGATGGCGGAACGGCTCAGAGAAGGGATCGCTTCAAGAATCTCGTCAGGGGCGTTGTTAATGTCAATGTATCGCTCTTCATCAATGATAACATAAATGACTTCATCGTGCTGGAACATTTCCCGCTGTTCAAAATAACCCTCCAGAAAGAGGTTCATGCTCTGTACCCACGACGCACCCATGCGGAGGTTCTCATGGTATTCCTCCGGCAATATGCGCCGCACCGTCGCATGGTTTTGCAATTCCACTATGCCGCGATCCACAGCGCCCCGGGCCATCATCATCGCCTGTGTCTGGTCTAAGGAATAGGCGGCGGCCCGACGGTCCAACGCCGCCCGGCGGCCAAACCCCAGCACGAGCAGCGACAACATGACCGTGACCCACAGAATGGATACCAGCACGAAGCCGCTTTTATGGTTGTTAGATAGAGGCACCCAGTGTATTCTCCAAATCTTCGCGTGTGCTGCGTGGGGCAGGCGCACGCATGGGTAACATGGTTGTCAGTGAAAACGTCTGTGCCGCGTCGTCCGGGTCTTGCAGTTCCAGTGTTATCTCGACAGCCTGCGGCAACCCGAGCCGCTCCTGATGTCGGTTTTGAATGATTAACGGTTCGGGCACGGGGGGCTCGTCCGGCGCCACCACCACGGGCAGCGGCGCCCACACATACCGGAATCGAAATTGCTTCACATGCTCTGCCACGGTTGTTTTGTGACGGCGTCCCAGCCGAACGCGTCCGGAAGAGGCGGCATGTTCGCCCGGCTCCGGTACGGGCAGGGCCGCTTGCACAAGCGCTTCTTCACGCTCGATGATGTTACGGTTGGCGTTGTAGGCGTATGAGACGCGCATCAGCCGTGCGCCTTCGCCCTGTTCGAGGTCCATCGGTTGCGCAATCACAAACATGACAATGCGCCGGTTGTCGCCTTCGAACAAATGACTGGCGCGTCCGACGATATTGTTGTATTCGTGTGAAAAGAGCGTCATAAAACTGCGCGCTTCAAGGTGGATGTCATACCCGCGCTCAATGCTGCGCCATGTGCGGGTTGCCGTATGAGTCAACGAATATACCGATGTCATGACAATACTCAGCAGCGTGACGGCCACCAACAGCTCCGCCAACGTGAACCCGCCGGAACGATATGCGGTGCGTGGCGCGGTCATGGCAACGTCTCCTCCTCCGGCGGCGGCGGTTGCCAGAACAACTCGCTGCGCAGCAGCGTTTCACCGATGTGTTCAAATTCCATGCCGGCCCGTTCCCAGAAGATGCGGACGGTCAATTTGCCCATGTAGTCCTGTAGTTGTGCTTCAATTTCCATCAAAAGTGCTTCAATTGCTGCGGGATCCGCTGCGGATGGAAAGGTCGGTACTGGCGGCAAGGGCACGGTTACCCGTCGAACTTCCCATTCATAGCGAAATCTTTCATGGGGCGCCTCAAAGCGTCCGCTGCCCGAACCTTCCGGGAGCGGCAGCCGCATGGCGCGTTCTCCGACGATTTTTTCCATCAAAAACCGTGCCGTCGTATAGTCCTGTGCCTGACCGCGGGTAATGATTGCCTGGCGCAACGCCCCTTGAATAACCAGGGCGCTCATGCTAAGCAGCGCCATGGCCACCACCGTTTCAAAAAATATGTAACCCCGTGTTCTCCTACACATTATCGGGATTCCTCAAGCGTTATCTTGCCCAACGGACCTTCCACGGTGATTTCGATGCGTGTGCCGCGAAAGCGATGGTCGCGGAGCCGGATAACGGCATTGTCGCTGGCGCCATTGGGCAGACAGGCCACGTAATACTCGCGCGAGCGTCTTTCCCGCCGGGCGCGGATGTTGTCAATACGCAGGTTTTCCGGAAGCGCCTTTTCTTGTTCGGCGAGCGTACCGGCGGGTTCAAAGACTTTCTCGTCATTATCAAGCCCGGCAAGACGCATCAACCGGTAGGTGTTGTCCTGTTGATTGAAATATACGCGGTGTTCGCGGGATTCGCGTACGGCCACCTCCTGGGCATAGCGGATGACCGCCACCAGATCATTGCGTGCGTTACGTGTGCGCATGCTGTCCATGGAAGCCACATACACCGGCGCTATGGACGTTGTAATTGCGGCCACGATGGCCATTACCACCAACAGCTCAAGCAGGGTAAACCCGGCTCGACCGTGCCGCATTATTATTGCAAGTCTGTTCACGTAACGTGCTTCCTGCCAAGCCTGCCGTTTTGCCGTCTGTTGTTATTCTATGGCATTGGAGAGGTAATGGTTACATCGTCCTCCGTTCCCGGAACACCGTCGGGACCTGCCGAATAGATCTCATAATCAGCGCGCATGATATCTGTAGGCGGCGTATAATGGTACGGGTTGCCCCAGGGATCGGGCTGCAACTCACGAATATAACGACGTTCGCCGGTCACCAAGTCTTCCAAAGACGTGGGATAGGTGTCATTGTTGTCCAAGGCAAACAAATCTACCGCCGTACTTAAATTCGCAATATCGCCTTTGGCAGCGCGGATTTGTGCTTCACGCGCCCGGCCGCTGTAGTTAACCATTACCATGCCTGCCAGGATGCCAATAATCACCGTGACCAGGATCAGTTCTATCAACGTAAAACCGCCGTTATTTCTCATAACTTATATCTCCAATTACCTGCGTACTCGTATTCGTCACATTAGAGTAACGTTTTTTCCGGTGCATCGCTAAGACACACCGTTATTGTACGGATTTGCCACGGCAAAATACCACCGTTCCGATGCGGCAAAAAAAACAATGAGGCGGCATACATGAACGCATGCCGCCTCATAAAGTATGTATGCTCGGTGGATTATTCGTCTTCGGTGCGCGACTTTTCGTAAGCAGCGATGATTTCCTTGGCCACATGGTCGGGCACTTCTTCATAGTGGTCCAACTTCAATTCATAGCTGCCGCGCCCCTGGGTCATGCTGCGCAGGTCGGTGGAATAGCGCAATACTTCTGCTTCGGGCACCAGGGCGCGGATCACCTGACGGCCGCCTCCCAAGGCGTCCATGCCGCTGATGCGTCCGCGTCGGCTGTTCAAGTCGCCGTTGATGTCGCCCATATACTCTTCAGGCACGGTTACGGCAATTTCCATGATCGGCTCCAGCAGACACGGTTTCGCATCACGCACACCCTTCTGGATGGCTTTTGACGCGGCCATTTTGAATGCCATTTCCGAGGAGTCCACCGCATGGTATGAACCGAAGAACAAGTCAACCACAACGTCCACCACGGGATGACCGCTGATAACGCCGCGCTCAAGCGCTTCCTGCGCGCCTTTGTCCACATGGGGGATGTATTGTTTGGGCACCACGCCGCCCACAATGCTGTCAATAAACTCATAGCCGGCGCCGCGTTCATTCGGCGAAATACGCAGATGCACATCGCCGTATTGCCCATGACCGCCGGTCTGCTTTTTATGCTTGCCCTGCACCTCCACCTTGGCCTTAATGGTTTCGCGATAGGCCACTTTGGGGGTATTCGTTTCAACCTCCACCTTGAATTTGCGCTGCATGCGACTCAGCAAAATATCCAACTGCAAATCGCCCATGCCGCGAATAATATGGTCATTGGTGGCGGTGTCGCGGTAATGCGAGAAGGTGGGGTCTTCTTCGGCAAGCCGGTTGAGCGCCTCGCCGATTTTGTCTTCATCAGCACGCGACTTGGGCAGAATCGCCAGCTTTACCATCGCTTCAGGCAGATCAATTTCCGGCATTTGGATATTGGTGCCGGCTGCGGCGATGGTGTCGCCGAAATGCGTGTTTTTCAACTTGGTCATGGCCGCAAGGTCGCCCGGGACCACGGCATCCACCTGAACCTGTTGCTTGCCGTTAAGCAAGTAAAGTTTTCCGGTGCGCTCTTTTGAGTTGGTTGTCACATTGTAAAATTCGCTGTCAGACTTTAGTGTGCCGCTCAACACCCGGAAAAGGGTCAGGTGGCCCACGAAGGGGTCAACAACGGAGCGGAAGACCTGCCCGAGGAACGGCCCGTCTGGATCGGGCGTGACCGACTGTGTTTCGTCTTTGTCGCTTTTCACGGTAATGGTACGTGCCAGCGGGCTGGGGAAAGAATCCGCCACCATGTCAAGCAGCTCTTCAATGCCCAGTTCCATGGATACGCTGCCCGCCAGAATGGGGATAATGTTGCCGGAAGTGATGCCGTTTTGCAGCCCGACCCGAAACTCTTCGGGGGACAACTCAAGGGTTTCGAGATATTTCTCTGTCAGCGCCTCATCCGTTTCGGCCACGGCTTCAACGAGCGCTTCTTTCAGCGCGGCCACATCATCAGGCAGTTCGGATTCATCGCATGTGACGATATTGACGACACGCTGCAACTCGGGGCCTTCGCCCACCGGGGCCACCAGCGGCACGCAATGACGGCCATAGGCCTCTTGCAAGATGGCGACTGTTTCGGCAAAGCTCGTGTGCTCGCGGTCCAGTTTATTCACAAAAAAAGCGCGGGGCACGTTGAATTGCTCGGCATACTTCCATGCATTGTCCATGCCCACCTGCACACCGGTGGATGCGTCTGCAACAATCACCATGCCGTCCACCAGCGGCGCCGAGGAGGCCACTTCACCCAGAAAATCCATGTAGCCCGGATGGTCTATCAGGTGGATGCGGCCGTCTTTCCATTCCACATGCGCCAGCGCCATGGCTATGCTGTGCTTGCGGTCAATCTCTTCTTCAAGATAGTCGCACACGGTGTTGCCTTCCTCCACCGTGCCGAGTCTGCCGGTAAGCCCCACCTTGTGCAGGATGTGTTCCACCAGCATTGTTTTGCCAACGCCGCCGTGTCCTACAATGCCGACGTTGCGTACTTTTCCCGGGTCAATTGTTGCCATGAAAAAACCTCCGCTGCGGGTTCAGCCCGTGCTATGCGGGCAAACATCGTTTAAGGAAATTTGATTCGTGAAAACCAGCCGTGACTCGCTGATATAGGAATCAGGAACGTGTAGTATACCTGTTGTTCCCGGGCATCATCAAATTATGTTCCAACGGTTCAAATTTGACTTATGGGTCGTTCTTGCGGTATAGTTGCGACATTCAAGGAGGCTGTGGGGCGATTCAACAAGTGATAAAATAGAACAACGGAGATAGAGTCATGCGTGTGTTATCATCGCTGAAAACGGCCAAAAAGCGTCACCCCGGATGCAAAGTGGTGCGCCGAAAAGGCCGCGTTTATGTCATCAATAAGATTGCGCCGCGCTTCAAAGCGCGTCAAGGATAGTATCGGTGTGCGGGATGGCTTGCGGGCCATCCCCGACGAAGTATTTTTTTCGTAGTGCGCCAGTGGGCGCGATGTTTTAAGGCAAGCCAGTTTAACAACAGCCATGGAACGCGAAATGGAACTTAACAGTACAACAGATGACCCTGGACCGCGAAGTAGCCATGCTTCGGCGGTGCGGGGCGCGTTCAGCCTGACGCTACGAAGGAGATAACCCTTCCCCTTCCGGCGCGCCTCCCCGCCATGCCGCTCTCGCGGATCCCCAACCACATAGGAGGTGCCCACAATGGATACCCCTGTTATTGCGCCGGACCTGCAAGAATTGCTGCTTTCGGGGAATAGCTCCGAACTGCAAACGCATCTGGAAGACACCCATCCTGCGGACATTGCCGAGGCGGTGGCCGGTCTTGAAACGGAAGGCCGATGGCCGGTACTGTCGAAGTTCGAACCCCATCTTGCCGCAGAGGTGTTCAGCCACCTTGAAGACAATGTGCAGGAGGACATCATTGCCACACTGAATCGCGCCGAGCTCGCGTGGCTGATGACCTATATCCCATCCGACGACCGCGTTGACATTTTCCGGCGGTTGCCTGAAGAGCGGCAAGAGTCGCTCCTGCCCGCCCTTGCCCAAGCGGAACGCGAAGACATTCGCCGTCTTGCCTCGTATCCCGAGGGTAGCGCGGGCGCGGTGATGACTTCCGAGTATGTGACGCTGCCGGTATCCATCACTGCCGATGAGGCCATCAAGCGGTTGCGCCGCGAGGCGTTTAACAAGGAAACCATCTACTACGCCTATGTAGTGGACGATGACCGGCGCTTAATCGGTTTTGTAACGCTGAAAGACCTTATACTGGCCAGCGCCCATGAACGTGTCGAAGACATCATGCACCGTGATGTTATCTTCGTGCGTGCTTACGATGACCAGGAAGAGGCGGCGCGGCTCATCACCAAATATGACATGTTTGTGCTGCCTGTTATCAACGGAAACGACGCCATGGTCGGTATTATCACCCACGACGACGCCATTGACGTTATCAATCAGGAGCACACGGAGGACATGGAGAAGTTCATGGGCATTGCGGGCGCTCATGAGGCGGGCGGTTATTTGTACACGCCCGTAATGGAACACTTCAAAAACCGTGTCTACTGGATTATTGGTCTGGCCGCCGTGGGGTTGGTTTCCGGTACCATTGTCCATCGCTACGAGGAAACGCTCTCCTCGCTTATGTTGCTTGCCTTGTACATGCCCATGCTTGCCGACACCGGCGGTAATACCGGCAGTCAGGCGGCCACCATTATCGTGCGGGCACTGGCGTTGGAGGACGTCTCCTACAAGGATGTGCTCCATGTGCTGTTCAAAGAACTGCGCATAGCGTTGATGTTGTCGGCCATACTCGGCTGTCTTACCTTTGGCAGGGTGATGTTTTTGTCCCGGGGGGCGGACGTGCCCGAGGGGCTGACCCTGCCCATGATCGGTTTTGCCATTGCCATTGCGTTGAGTATACAGGTGATATCCGCCACCATGGCCGGTGCGTTGCTGCCCATAATAGCCGCTTTCTTCAAGCGGGATCCGGCGGTGGTGGCAAGTCCCGCGCTGACTACCGTAGTGGACATAACCGGCCTGCTGATTTATTTCAATACCGCCAAGTTTATGCTCGGGATTTAGCCCGCATATTTCACAAGATTTCTGTTGCGCCTGCGAACCTTACACCATATCAGGCACTTTGCTTGCCCGCCGACTTCGACGTGTACTAACACGCTGTCAGCCGGCGGCCTGCGCAAAGCACCTGCTCTGGCGCAATCTTCACAGGCTCACGACGAAACC
>SKQZ01000122.1 GCA_007118765.1 Candidatus Hydrogenedentota bacterium | reverse complement strand
TTAAACCTTTATGGAACACGATGTCCGGGGCGGATTTCCAATCGGTTATCCGCCCTGTTTCCCCCTACCGGTCAGGTGGCCGAATCGTAAAACGCCACCCATGTTTGCGGGTGGCGTGAAATAATCTGGCTCCGCGAGCAGGACTCGAACCTGCGACCTAGTGGTTAACAGCCACCCGCTCTACCAACTGAGCTATCGCGGAATAGTTTTTTTTGGAAGTGGCGATAGTGTAGCAAGTTCAGGGCGTGGATTGCAACTTGTCTTTTGGTTTGTTGCGCGTTTTGTGTTTCATTTTGGGGTGTGCGTTTGTATTCGGGGGCATTCTTTGTGTTTAATGTAGCGATGTGCAGGCGCACGGCTTGCCCCATGGCTGTCGGGTTGTCTGAAGCAGGGCCGGTTGTTTGTTCGCCCACACAATTTTCCTCAGGTCGCGGTTCAACGGGATGCCCGGGTATCCTGTTGTGAAAGGACTTCATGAAAGAGACGCTACAAGAAACAATAGCGCAGTTGCGAGCGTCGTTTGAGCGTGGCAAGCGTTTTATCGCCCATGATATTTGGCGCATTGGCGCTCCGGGCGAAGAAGTCCCGAGCGGCTTTATTATCAAGCAGATTCGTGCGGTGATTTTGTTGGTACGCGGGGTGGTGGAAGAAACCCTGCTGCTGCGTGCGTCGGCGCTGTCCTTTGCCACCTTGTTGTTTCTGGTGCCGTTTTTTGCGCTGATGTTTTATTTGATTCAAACATTCAACCTGGGCGATCAGATTTATGAGACGGTGGACGCACGGCTGACACAGGCGGTATCGGTTATCCGAAGTCTGAGCGAGCGCGATGAGACGGAGGAGGACGTGCCGGAGGATGATGTGTCGGCAGTAGACGAGACGCCGGAACCCCTTTTTTATGATGAAGAACCGGCTGAAGATGATGATCCGGATGCTGTACCGCAGCGGACGGCGGAAGAGAGCGATGATTTATTGAAGCAGCAGTTGATTGGCTGGGTGTTTCCCATTTTTGCCGATGACAGGAGCATTACGGACGACCCGGCTTATGAGAATCCCGTGCGGTTGCTGGTGAACCTCGCAGAAGAAGGCGCCAAAAGCCCCCGCGCCATCGGAATATCAGGCATATTGTTTATTCTCAGCACCGTGTTCGGTTTCATGCGCAACGTTGAATATACACTCAACCACATTTGGGGGGTGCGCCGTCGCCGCAACCCATTGCGCGTGGTCAGTGACTATATGATGATTACCCTGTTGCTGCCGGTTGTGGCGGCGCTTATTATGGGCATCAGCGCGGCTTTGGAAAGCCAATACATTGTGGAAATACTCGGACCATTTGCGATTGGGCTGCGGGGCAGTCAGTTTTTGATTCTCTGCCTTTCCTTCACCATGATCTATATGTTTGTTCCGAACACGCGGGTCTATTTCCGCTATGCCCTGCTGGGCGGTATTGTTGGCGCGGGACTGTATATGCTGAATTCATGGGCCTATGTGAAGTTTCAAGTGGGACTGGCCCGCTACACCCTGTTCTTTTCCACCTTCGCGTTGTTCCCGTTGTTGTTGATGTATATTTACTTCAGTTGGTTGATTGTCTTGTTTGGTGCGCTGGTGTCGTTCGCATATCAAAATGAAAAAACATTCGCCATGGAACGGCTCGCGGACCATGCAACATTTGCCTATCGTGAAGCGCTTGCTGTTCGGATCATGGTTGAACTGGCACGTCGTTTCAAGACGGGCGCGTTCCCGCTTACAGTTAAAGACGCTGCCGAAGACTGGAATGTGCCCACCCGTTTGCTAAGCGAGACGCTCGACAGTCTTGTCTCAGCCAAGTTGGTGACGGCCTGCGCCACGGCGCCGGTATGCTATCAGCCGGCTCGTGCGCCCAATACCATCAAGGTGTTGGATGTGATAAACGCCATGCGTGAGTCGGGCCAGGACCCGTCCCTGTTTCGCAAGGACAAGCAATACCGTGATTTGTATGTCGGTATTGACGGCGCGCGACCTGATGTGATGCATGCGGACATCAACAGTTTGGCGGAATCAGAACCGGCGAAAGCGTAATACCCATGAGGAAGGCCGTATGTTACTGGAAGGAAAAACAGCACTGATTACCGGCGCGGGCCGTGGCATTGGCCGCGCCATCGCACTGTCTTATGCCCGCGCAGGATGCCATGTGGCGTTGGCTGCGCGCAGTATGGACGAACTGGAAAGCGTCGCCGATGAAGTGCGCACCCATGACGTGCGGGCATTGCCGGTGTGCTGCGACGTCTCCCAGCCGGATCAGATAACAGCAACCGTTGAAACGGTGTTGCGTGAGTTTGAGTACGTGGACATCCTGGTAAATAACGCCGGAGCCGCACACTTTGCGCCCATCCACGAGACCACCCCCGAAGCGTGGCGTCAGGCCTTTGACATAAATGTCCACAGCGCGTTTTTGTTTGTTCATGCACTGCTGCCCTCCATGATGGCCCGCAAAAAGGGGCGCATCATCAATGTGTCCAGCGTCACCGGAATCAAGGCGCTTCCGGAGCAAAGCGCGTATGGCGCGGCGAAACATGCCCTTAACAGCCTTACCAAGAGCCTGAATCTTGAGCTGCACCCCCATAACATCGCCGCTCATGCGATATGCCCGGGTGGCGTGGATACGCGTCTGTCCCGAGAGGCCATGCCCCATCGCGACAAGACCGACTGGATGAGGCCCGAGGACATTGCGGACACGGCGTTGTATCTGGCGACGCTCAGCCCCCGTGTGGCCGTGGACATCGTCAGTATGCGTCGCTTTGCGAGCGATCCCATCGCATGACTTCCAACGACGACATGCACGGGCCGTCCGCCAGTGAACAGACAGCCATGAACACGTCCGCCACCGTTGAGGGCGTTGTGGACCGTATCGTGTACGAGAATCCGGATACGGGGTTCTTCGTCGGGCGGCTGGCCGTGGATACGCAGACCCTGCCCGTCACCTTTGTCGGTGATTTGATGGCCATTTCCCCCGGTGAAACCGTGCGGCTAACCGGGCATTGGGTGGAGGACAAAAAGTTTGGGAGGCAGTTCCGGGTGAACGCGTGTGAAACCCTCCTCCCCACTTCGATTCAAGGCATCGAACGGTATTTGGGCTCCGGCATCATCCCCGGCATCGGACCCAAATACGCGAAACGCCTCGTGAATACCTTCGGACTGGAAACACTGAAGGTTATCGCCGAACAGCCGGAGCGGCTTCGTTCTGTTCCGGGCATAGGCCGGAAGCGGGCACAACAGATTCGCCAGGCATGGGACAGTCATCGAAATATTCAGTCCATCATGCTTTTCCTGCAAAGCCACGACATAAGCCCCAAACAGGCGGTGAGGATCTACAAGCAATACGGCGACAGTGCCGTGGCGCAATTGCGGGCAAACCCGTATGTGCTTGCACGCGACATTGCCGGGATCGGATTTCAGGGCGCCGACCGCATTGCCCGTCAACTGGGCATTGCCCCGGATGCGCCGGAACGGATGAAAGCGGGCGTGTTACATGCGTTAAACACTGCCGCCGCACAAGGGCACGTTTATTTAACCGGAACACATCTGAAGAAGGCCGCCGTCGAGCTTCTGCAAATACCGGAAGCGGCGCTGCCGGAAATCCTGGCCGACATGGCGCAATGCAGAGAGGTCATACTGGAAGAGGGCGCTTGGTTTCTGCCTGCCATGTATGGGGCGGAAACAGGTTGCGCCACACATCTTAAACGGTTGTTACGTGCGCCACTGGAGCAGGTGTCCATCAATATAGACAACGCACTGCGTTGGGTTGAGAAACGGGTGGGATTGACCTTGTCGCCGGAACAGCGCGACGCGATTCGCGAAGGGGTTCACGCCAAAATAATGGTAATTACCGGGGGGCCGGGCACGGGCAAAACAACGGTCATCAACAGTCTGCTTGCCATCTTGGAAAAGAAAGGGCTGTCATTTTTGCTGGCCGCGCCCACGGGACGCGCCGCGAAACGAATGGAGGCGGCCACCGGTTGTGAGGCAACCACCATACACAGGCTGCTTGAGTTCAGTCCCAAAACCGGCGCTTTCCAGCGGAACGACACCAACCCCATCAAGACCGACCTGCTTGTGCTTGATGAAACGAGCATGCTGGACATCCAACTGGCACATGCGCTGTTTCGCGCATTGGAACCCGGCACACGCCTGATACTGGTGGGCGATGTGGACCAGCTCCCTTCCGTGGGACCGGGGAACGTGTTGCTCGATATCATTGCCTCAGGCGTAACGCCGATGGTGCGTTTGAAAACCGTGTTCAGACAGGCGGCGCAAAGCGGCATTATCGCCAATGCCCATCGTATTAACCGCGGTGAGATGCCGCTGTTCAATGAAGAAGACTTCTTTTTGATTGATCGCGCAGAACCCCAAAAGGCCCTTGAAACTATTGTGGAGGTGGTATCCAAACGGCTGCCTGCACGGTTTGGAGTGCATCCGCTGCGCGACATCCAAACCCTTGCGCCCATGCGTCGGGGGCAGGCCGGGGTTGACGCCATCAACCAAGCGCTCAAAGCGGCCATCAACCCCAAAGGCGCGCTTGTGCCCCGTCATACCTTCGGGTTGGGTGATAAAGTGATGCAGACAAAGAACAACTATGAACTGGATGTGTACAACGGCGATCTTGGTATAATCTCACTGATTGATGACGATGCGGGCGAACTGGAAGTATGTTTTGACGATGAAAGGCGGGTTCTTTATCCGCTTGATGCCATTGACAACCTTGTTCCCGCATATTGTGCCACCGTTCACAAGTCACAAGGCAGCGAGTATCCCGCCGTGGTGCTTTCCTTCCTGCCACAGCATTACATGATGCTGCAACGGAACGTCCTGTACACCGCCATTACACGGGGCAAACAGTTGGTGGTAATCGTGGGCACTGCCAAAGCGGTGGCCATGGCGGTTCACAACAGCCGCATCATGGAACGCAACAGCCGCCTTGCCGACCGACTGCGCAACACCATTGTGACATCAGCAGCGAATCATCCGCACAGAAACGGAACGTAGCATATCCGGGGGCAGGTTGCCGCTATTGAATCAACATCTCCGGGTTGGCACACAGCTGCAATAACTTATCCAAGAAACCCGCTGCATGGGCAAAATCTATGGCGCGATGGTCCCCGTACATGGTGAAGGGCAGCATGTGACGGATTTCCATCGTGTCCTCGCCTGCATCATTTGTGGCTACCACCGGTTTTTTCTGAATACCGGCCATGCCAAACGCCACTACCGCCGGTGCGATAATTTCGAGCAGCGCCACGTGACAACGCAACCCCGGCATAAGGCTGCCGACATTGGTCACCAACATGCTGGCTTCCAGCAAATCAGCGGCAGTGAGCCGCTCGCTCTCCGGTATCTTGTAGTATTCCTCGCGCTCGGCCCGTGATGGCAGGGCAACCCGTTCGGCGCCCACAAAATTAGCCCACAAACGGCGGAACACCGTCAGCAATTGCCCTTGACGCAATCTTTGCAGGGTATCTTTGATGGCCGCTTCGTGGAGCAACAAGTCGATATTGGTATTGTAGGCGCGTTTTGTAAGGGTCTCCATTGCCGAACATACCTCCGCCAGGGAGTTACCGCCCACATCACGCAACACGGGCGTGATCATCCGGTGTGCAGGCGTCATCATGGGCATGGCAATATCAATTGCATCGCGATAATGCATCTTTCCCGTGCCGTTGCGTTTGTTGTAGTCAATGGTTGCATTCAGATCCGGTGATTCTTTTACCGCCTCCGCGATAATTTTGAGCATCACCATGTTTATGGTCAGGCGTACGCCTTGGAATTGCGGCGTAGTGCGCAAGTTATCCACAAAAGCCTTTACCGGCGTCACATCCAGTTCCATGACAAGTCCCGCATGCGGAATTGTATCCCATGATTCTGAAGTTTTGTGTGCGACAACCCGTCGTTGAATATCAAAGGGTTTGGTGTTCATAAAAACCTTTCCAATACTGGGTGCGTTGTTCTTTGCCCCCTGTTTTTTACTTCAATGCAAGCAAATTCATGTAAATCGACGCCGATGAGGGCACTGATTTGCTCAAGACGCCATGCGTCGCAGCACAATGAAGGTGGGAATCTTGCAGTACTTCCAATTAGACAAGGTAACAGCAAAACTGTGGGCAACGCGGTAATCCACATTGCCCACGGCGCTGAGATACTAGGCTGTAGATAACTTACAATGGCGCCACTGATTCGTTACACAGCGAGAAAAAAGAATCATGGCAGATTGGCTGCTTCATAGGCGGCGAACGCTTCGGCTACATTGGCATCTTCTGCGTTCCCGCGATGGACATATAGACGGTAGCGAAGCGTTACACTGTCGCCCGGTTCCATTTCATAGGGCTGGATGTGGGGCCAGGACTGGCCGAGAAATCCATAATGCCGTAGAATCCAACCTGAGTGGGGATAATCAGGGTTTTCGGGATGCTGGAATATGGCTGCACCGGAAACGACCTCTCCCCCAGATTCCGTGGCATACGAAACATCTACCCAGGGCGAAGGCAGCGGCTCATCAGCGACATCTTCATCTTCGGGGCGCGGGCCCACAGCCGAGGTAAAGGAAAGCGGTCTGCGTGTTGCGTCCGGACGCAGGCAAAAGCCGCCATACCCCTTGTCTTCCGTACCACTGCCCCGCAATACAAACAGTTCATCGGCGACATTGGTGAAGGTTAATTCAAAATCAATGGAACGCGCATCGTCTGCTTCCGGATGCACCGTAAACCGGACTTCTTCCCGAATAATGGGAGTTTCCGGGTCGTCATCAAAGACCCAGTTGTTGACGGCGCTCACCACGACCTGATTATCTTCAACGGTCTGTTCAACAGATTCTGTTACGTGGCGTGCACCGTCCAATGCCCACACCTTGAGCTCGCGTTCGCCGATGGTGCTGTCGGGCCATGTCCAGAACACGCCGCGATGGTGTAGATGGTCCAAGGGAAAGTCTTGCGTCATTACCTCGCCATCAAGTCCGTACAGCGGATGAATGTAGCAAGCGCGCCGATACCGTTCCGGTACCAGCCGGGGCAGTTCGCCGGGTTCATATCGGTACGTTAATACGGGGTTCTCGCCCTCCATAATGGTGAGCGCGGTCCCGTCGTCTTCAATTGTGAATGCTCCCTGCACCATTGAGGCCAGCAACAGGCCTGCAAAACCAAGATACATCATCTTCATTCCCTTCCTTGTTCGGTTGCCACAACCTGATAGCCTAGCCCGCATATTTCACCCCGCCGTGGCGGGGTTGCGCCTGCGAATCTTACACCATATCCAGGCTAGAAAACAGGCCGTGTTCACTTGTTGCGTATGTTATACATCATAACCCGGGCCTCGTGCCACATGATTCTCCAAAGTGCGTACCCGTTCGCTTATCATACGGTC
>SKQZ01000365.1 GCA_007118765.1 Candidatus Hydrogenedentota bacterium | reverse complement strand
AGCGCCTGGACATGGTTCATTGCGGCGTTGCTGGTAATTGCAGTAATGCTGGCATGGGGCGGCAGACGCCGCTTGACCGGGGCGTTGCTGGTCGCCTTCATCCTCACGATAACAATTTCCGCCCATGCACAGACGCCCGAAGTCTCAAACGTTGACTTTCTGCAAGAGCCCGCGCCGACGGGCGGCACACAGGTGGTGGTGAGATACGATCTCGTAGCCGATGACCCGTGTGCGGTGTATTTATCGTTGTCCCAAGGCCCCTCCGATAACGATTTCGTATCGCCTGTCAAACATTATGCGGGCGCTATTGCGGATATGACCACGGGTACGGGACACCAGATTGTCTGGGACATCGCCCGCGACTATCCCAACGCAGATTTTCCGGAAGCCCGTATCCGTGTTACTGCGGACAATGACCCTGCGCCGCATACCCTGACTTACACCGCCGGCGAAAACGGCGTCCTCTCAGGCCCAACAACGCAAACCGTGGCGCACGGCGCAGACGGCGCCATTGTCACGGCGGCGCCCAATGAACACTACCGGTTTATCGAATGGTCGGACGGCGTTGAATCGGCGTCGCGCCAGGATGTCACGGTCACGACGGACATTGACGTAACGGCTATTTTTGCCCCGCTGGGCTATGGCTCCATTTTCCTTGAAGGGGAATCGGTGCGCATTCCCACTGTTCACCGCACACCCGGCGCGTGGCAAATTCTGGATGATGAACTCGAAACCGTTGCCTCGGGCACTTTCGACGGGGAGTCCCCGTTTATTGATGTCGGCGAATTGACCACCGGCTGGTATCGTGTTGAGTTTCCCGACGAGCCGGATGCGTTCACAACATTGGCGGTATTGGCGCCTTTGCAGGAGACCCCGGGGCCGGACACGCCTGTCGCGGTGGACATTGCCATGTCCTGGGCAACGGGCGCCGACCATCCCGGCGACCATGCCCAATGGCGTCATTACGCCCGCGCCGCAGCGCTCGCCGGAGTACGGGCCGTGCGCGACCGGATTCGGTGGCGTCATTTTCAGCTTGCCGAGGGGGAATGGGAGGAAGACCTCAAGTATGACAAGGCCGCCGAGGTACAGCATCAATTTGGCCTGCAAATCGTCCAGACTTTTCATGATTCGCCCACATGGACACGCGATCATTTTGAGGATGCGGGACGGGTGCCGCCGGATTTGCGCCATACATGGGAGTTCTGTCGCGGACTGGCAGAGCGCTTCGCGGATACCGTACAAATCTGGCAGCCGTGGAATGAAGGGAACTCGCCAAATTTCGGCGGCCATACGATTGATGAGTTGTGTTCCCATCAAAAAGCGGCCTATTGGGGATTCAAAACGGGCAACCCGGATGCCATCGTGTCCTGGGCCCCCTTGGGCGGCATCAATTCCGACGGACTCTGTCGCGGCATAAGTGACAACGAGTTGCTTCCCTATTTTGACATCTACTCGCTTCATTCGTATGAGTGGCCGGACGCTTACGCACGGGTGCGGGAAACGCCCATGGAAATCGCGTCCGGCAAACCATTGTGGGTGACCGAGTCCGACCGGGGCATTCCCGTGGACCCCGCTTCCCCCTATTACGACTTAACCCATGAAAATGAGCAACGCAAGGCGCAGTTTATGGCCCAGTCCATTGCCACAAGCCTGTCTACAGGCACAAAACGCAACTTCCATTTCCTGCTGCGGCAATACGGCACTGAAATCCAGTTTGGCCTGTTGCGCCACGACGATACGCCGCGCATGACCTATGTGGCGTTGGCGGCAGCAGGACGTTTGCTGGCCGATGCTGAATATCTTGGCGAGGTGCAACACGATGCCGGAGAAGATGTGCATATCTTCGCTTTTCGCGGACGCCCCGACGGCGTTGAACAGGATGTGTTGGTCGCATGGACCGAACTCCGTGCGGAGTGGGAGAATCGGGGACAGGCCGTCGCGGACATACAATTGCCGTCCAACCTGTCGGTTCAGCAGGTATGGGACTATTTGGGACGTCCGCTGGGCGCTTTTGTGCCGCAACAGGTGACCAGCTCACCTCTGTTTGTGGTCATGCCCGTGGGCGAAACGGACAAACTAACCCTTGAAACATTGACGCCCGCACCACCCGCGCCGGATGATCCGCCGTCGCCCGTAGTGTTGCAGTTACGTGTGCCTGTCGGCACCCGGCAACTTACTTATCGGCTTCATGATTGGGCATCCGAGCATGACCGCGCCATGGACCCGGGAACACACGAATTGATCGTTTCCACCTATAACTTCGGCGACACAACCGTATCCGGCACCATAACAACGGACGACCTCCCCGCCGAATGGGTCTGTGTTCCCAACACGTGGAACGTAACGGACCTGGAACCTATGGAGCGATTCGACCAGACGGTAATGCTGACCGTCCCCGAACCCGGGCCGCCTGCCGACGACGGCGCATGGACGAGTTTCCAGGGCAACTTCGGCGCAGCCGGCACGCCAAAGCTGGCATTCCGCGCCATGCCGGCCCCATAAGCGCCATAGCGTGTGCATGATATGCGCACCTGTTCCCACGGCAATAGACCTGATTATTGTCGGTCGTTGCGAATTGTAAACCGGACTTGCTTGAAAGAAGGAGAAACACGCATGTATTTGAAACGAGACCGGGCCAAAGGCCCCGCCAGGATGTACTTCGGTTATGTGGCGCTGTTGTTGGTGCTGCTTGTCTTGCCTGCGCAAGCAGCGGACAATGAAACGGAACCCTTGACATACCGCCATTTTGAGGTCACCGAAGAGGACGGCGTGGTGGTGGCCATGACACCGATTGCGGCTGACGAGCCGCCGTTATGGGCCCGGGACGTATCGCAGGCGCCCTACGACTGGACGGCGGCGGCGCCCGACCCCGAAGTCCCCCACTTTGCAGGCCCCCTCGTGTATGTGTTGCCGCCCCCCGAAGGATCGGGCGAGCCGTTCTATTCACATAACCATCAGCCCGCCATTACATGGCTGGACAATGGCGATCTCATGGCCATCTGGTACAGCACCGAGCAGGAAGCAGGTGCGGAACTGACCGTGTTGGCGAGCCGGTTGCGGCCTGATACGGAGGCGTGGGCGCCGTCGAGCGAATTCTTCAAGGCGCCACGCAGAAACATGCATGGTTCCGCCCTTTTTCATGACGGAACAGGCACGGTGTTTCACTTGAACGGCATGGGACCCGATGGCGGCACCGGCTGGGCCGCGCTGGCATTGCTCATGCGCACCAGCCGCGACAATGGTGTCACATGGTCGCCGCCCCAAGCCATAGGCCCCCGCGTGACAGGCCGCAAACAGGTCATTGCAGGCACAATCAAGACCGCAGACGGCGTTCTGATACAGCCATGCGACGCCACCCATGTTGGCGACGGCGGCACCGCACTGCATATCAGCAAAGACAACGGCGCCACATGGCATGACCCCGGTGCAGACAAATCCGTCCCCGACTTTGTGGACGGCGGCGTCGGCGAGGGCACCATTGCGGGCATCCATGCGGGCGTTGTGGAACTGCAGGACGGGCGTTTGCTGGCCTTTGGACGGGGCGATGACATTAACCGGCGCATGCCGCAAAGCATTTCCGCCGACCTCGGCGAAACATGGGCATATTCCGCGTCGCCTTTCCCGTCCATACGGAGCGGACAACGGCTGGTACTGCTCCGCCTGCAGGAAGGGCCGATTCTGCTCGTCTCGTTTACGGATTTCGGAAGACTGGACCGTGAACGGTCGGGGATGGAGTTTGCCCGCGCCGACGGAAGCACGTTCACCGGTTACGGCATGTTCGCCGCCTTGTCCTTTGACGACGGCGAGACATGGCCGGAGCGGAAACTGCTCACCCCCGGCGACCCTGCGCGCTCCTTGGACGGCGGCGCGTGGACTGGCGCATTTACGATGGACGCAACGCATGCGGAGCCACGCGGCTATCTCGCCGCCACCCAGTCGCCGGACGGGATCATCCACCTGATATCAAGCCGCCTGCATTATCAATTTAACCTCGCATGGCTGCAAACGCCCAATCAATAAGCGGACAAGCCCGGATATTTCACAGGGTTTCGTCGTGAGCCTGCGAAGGTTGCGTCAGATCAAGTGCTTTGTGCAGGTCGCCGACTGACAGCGTGTTAAGACACGTCGAAGACGGCGAACAAGCAAAGTGCTTGAGATGGCGTAAAATGCGCAGGCGCAACAGGAAGCCGGTGAGATATCCGGGCTAGTCCGCCTGTGGCCGCAATATGGCGCCGTCTTCGGTCTGGGCGCGAAAAGAAAACACCCAGCCGCCGCGACTCATGCTTTCGGTCTGATCGCCGTTATTCAGCCATAGGACGACGGTATTCTCGCCCGCCTCCAAAGGCGCGTGAACCGTCTGACTGCGGAAATACCGATGCTCGCCCAAATCAAGGGGCGCCCCATCATTCACCTGAATCACAAGGCGGTCGTCCCATCCCAAAGTAAGCGTGGCCTCGCCGGCGTCAGGCGCGTGCAACACGGCACGGGCCACTGCCACAGCCTCAAGGGTGGGCGAATTGTCGTTGCTGGGTTCGGGCCGATAGATGTGATTGAAATCAACGAACCCGCGCAACGAAGAAAACGTACGCCACTCCCGACCGTTGAAGGGCACATCAAAATCAAGATCGCGCGCGGTGGGCAGCGATGCGGGCGGCACATCAAAAGGCCCGGCCACGCGCCACGCGCCGTAATCGGGCAGCGGCAGATCATAATCGCCACGCAATACCTCCGTACCGGGCATGCGTTTTTCCGGCGGCGGCATCGTGTGAAACGGGCGCACGGGCGCCGCTGAATACCAGTACACAGTGGATGCGATATCGTGGGCTCGTGAGGCGAAACGCATGTGAATGCCTTCATCAAATCGAATGGAATCATGTGCAAAGAACCGGTAGGCCGCCAGTTTCTGGTAATCTCCCCCATCATCTTTCCAAATGTAATAGGGCACATCCGCATAAAGCGAGGTTCCGCCGGGGTTGTCTCCGCCGCTGTACGACGCGCCGAAGGTGTCTTCGCCGCCAATGCCGCGCAAATAGGCGGGATGCGTCCCCACGCCGTCAATATAGATATTGTCCGCACCGGCATGGCTCCAGCGCATTTTGTGTCGGTCCTGCAACATATCAACGCTGAACATGAAACCCACCAGCCGACCGGGTCCGTCGGCGTCAAGCATCAGGAACTCATCTTCGTAGTCCCGCACCGGCGCTTCCCGACGCCAACGCGCCCGGAAGCGCATCGTTTCCTGCATCTCCTGTTCGGGGTATTCGTGCCAGTCAATGAGATAGTAGGTACGGCTGGTTCCTTCGCCGGGCACAATCTCAAACCGGGCGGACTCGGCAAAGGGCATGGGCATGTGGCTGGTAAATCCGGTTTTGGGCTGCACGGTAAAGAAAGGTGTATTGATGCGATAATAGCCGTCGGGCAGGCCCTCGGCGGGGTCCCGGGGCGGGTAGCGATCCGCCATGAGGTTATGCATGGCCCCGAAGAAGTCGTTAAGCGGCGCCTCCACCGACGGCGCCTCTTCGCCATCGAAGTAAATGCGCAACAATACATTACGACCAAGATTGGCGCCGGTCACCCAGAACCGACGAATACAGCCCGGCCCTTCGATTTCAACCAATACCACGGGTTCGTCGCCGCTGTAGTTGAATGTGCGGCTAATGCGACGCGGCACAGCGCGTGAAGGCAGATTCAGGTCCCACTCGTAGATGCTTCCCCCCTGTTCGTCCGGACCTGGTGACGCAGCAGCCTGTTCCATACTGCCAGAAAACACCAGCACGCCAACAGTTATCAGCAATACCGTAAAGAATTCGTTTGTGGGCATTGTGGTCTGTACCTCCTCTTGATTATGGGCTATTCCCGTTCACATCCCATACCGGCAAACGGCGCTGATTCACGCGGAATTGCCGTTCCAACGGGATAAGGTATTATTGGCGACCATGCCGACAGGATTCAACTCATGCCGCGCCCAAGGTTGAAGACATTCGTAAAAATGTAAGCGTGACTTTTGCAGTCAAGAGGACGATATGTACACAGTCTTATGACAAGCGCCGGCAATCTTTCCGGGGGAACGCCTGCGGCCCGCATGGCCAGGATCATTCTTCGCTCAGGGGGGGGTCTCCCCGGTTTGCATGTTCTCCGGCCTGTCGCGCAGTTCGAAGACAATATAGTGCTGCTGGGGTGACACGTATTGTTGCTGTGAAATGCGAAACCACAAGGGCATGGAACTTGCAGGATATACCCCGTATCCAACGCTGGCCATGTTACCATATCTTACGTAGTGTATCGGTCTATGACGGTCGTAGGGGTTAAGCGGAATTGTTTCCAGGTATTCCGGTACAAGTTCTTCAATGGTATCGGGCAGACGATTCCGGTCAATTCGATACCGGGCTGCGGCAATGGCGGCTTGTGTCACCCGGGCGCGTGCGAGCACCTGCAGATACGGTTCGTAGTGGAACATGTACGGCCAGAGAACCTGTGCTTCTTCAAACAGCCCTTCGGCGTATGCGGTGGCTACGTTCAAGTCCGGCCGAATGGTTCTTCTCTGAATTGTGCGCATACGGTCTTCAATATACGAAAACAAATGCGCTGCAGCGGGACTACGGTCGCCTGATGACAGGGTAAAGGCGCCCTCATTTTCCCGTAGATAATTGCCCGTTTCGATGATGCGGTGCAGGTGATGCCGGTAGCAGGCTCGCCGCATCGGGCCGAAGGGCAGCCATGTTTCCGCAAAGTATATAAAAATCTCGTTATAAGAGCAATATTCAAATCGTCTGCCCGCAATCTCGAAAAAAGAGTCCGGTTCGGGCGGCAAATACGCTGTTCTACGGGCCTGACGGAGCTCCCAAGCCATTTGCGCGTACTCAAGCCAGTAGGCCCGTGCTAAGCCACCAATCTTTTCTTGACAGCCGTGATGCACCATTGCGCTGAGTCGGTCGAGCGCATCAGCGTCCAGCGGCAACCGGTTGAGTCCATGTTCTGCCATTTTCAGAAGGTCCATGGCAGGCGATATGTTCGACAGTATAAATTGTGGGAAATGGTCACCCTCTATGATTAAGGCCATAAGGTGAAAACCGGTCTCAAGGGCATCCAGAAACGCCTCGATATCGTGTTCGATAATGGCCAACGCAACATGACCGTTAATGAGGTGAAATATGGTATGCAATACCCCTGTACTCTGAACGGTCCTGCGGCTCGGAATGTTGGTTATGTAGCGCAAATCGTCGCGTAGTCGGTACGCGGTATACGGGCAGAGGGCGGCTATCTGATGTGGCGAGCCAAACCGGTTGCTCCGGGCAGCCGTACGTATCCAATCCCAAGCGTCAGTGTTTTCACCCGTAAACTGGAGCAGTTGCTCGCGAAACTCCATGTCAACAAGGTTATGATCCCCTTGGACAATATTTTCAGTCCGTTGGAGAATATCGCGGTACGACGGCACGTCTTTGTTCAATTTTAGGAATACGGCCACACTGCGCCACGCGTTATCTAAGAGGGGGAGTGCCGACGCTCCTTCATGGTATTGTCGGCGGATGATGTTTGGTCGTGTGAGAGGGCCTGACGCGACAGGGCGGTGGCCTTCGTATACACTCAATATGAGCACTACGGTCATCGTGACCAAGGCTACCGGCATCCACGGGTTTCTACGCATTAGAGAACACATAACATCTTCCTTAACGACTGGCCATCCGTCGCATCAGCGACAGAGGTACGGCTGCCAACGGGAGCATGATAAGGGCCGCCACAGTTGCGCACAGGACAGCGCCCGCAAAATGCGGTCCAACATAGGGCGACAGCAACAGGATTAACAGAGCAAGGTTCTGCCAAATAAACAGGGTGGTCAGTGATTGCCGTGCAGATAACAGACCGCGGCGCCAAGCAAACAGCAACGTCAATGCGGCAACCAGCAGTATAATTATGCTGATGCTCACGCCAATCTCGTGAAGACTGGTCAACCGGAATGTTAACCCCCTGTATATCAAAGCAACATAAGCGAGTATCGCCACAACCGGCGGCGTGAACAACGGCGCCGTAGTGAGCCACAGCAGTATCCAGGCGATAACCACGGCGGTCAGGGCGGGACGCACCAGCAGCATGGAAACGCCCAGCCAGTCCAGGTGCCCCTCCAGCAGCATGGAAACCACAATGACCCCTTCCTCCCCGTGCAGAAGCATGAACATTGCAGACAAAACAAGCACCAACAGAAAACAAATGAACAGTGCCCGTGCCTGTATCAGCAGCAGCGCCACGCCGACCGCGCGCGGGGTCTGGGGACGGGGCATCGCCAGGAGACCGCGGGGGCGCAGGCTGATGGGGCCGGCAATAAGGGCCGCCACGAACAACCCGAGATGGGGCGCAAACCAAAAGGATACGAAGGGCGCCGACAGGCTCTCCGGAATGGCCCAGAACAACCCCGCCACGCCGCCGGTGCATAAGAGCGTAAGCACCGGAAGAAGGCTCCCAACGCGGCGTTGCTCAAACCATAGTTGTGCGTCGAAGGGGGTTGCGAAACGGGTGGAAGCCCTTCCCGCCCACAGGTCTTGGATATCACGGAGCCGGTCATACAGATCGCTCACTGCAGGCGGTCCGTGCTGTTCGTCCCGTCGTTGCCAGACCACGCCCAACCAAGCCAGGCCAAGCGTTACGGGCAGCGTGTGCAGCAAGGAAACAGGTCGGCTCGAAAGTCGCAACATATTTTCGAGCGCCGTTAGCAAACGGACGGCGGGATACTGGATTCGGAATGCCACAAAAATGCAGAGAAACAGCCCGGGAATGAGATACCCAAGCCCGGGAATAGAACGCCGTCCCCAAGAGAGCGCTTGACCCCAGAAAAATATATGAAGGCCCAGCACCAGATAGGCAGACTCCGGCGGTTTTCCGCACAACAAGAGATTGGCCAGATAGAGAAACAAGACCAAGGCACAGAGGAAAGCGAACCGCATGCCCAGCACAATAAAGGTTATTGGGGTGGTACGCACGGGCAGCCGCAACAGACGACTCTCGAAATCCACCGCCAGATGGGCTTGCGCATCCTGGCGCACAATCAATACAAGGCCCGTGACAATCATCGCGCCGAGGAAGGTAAGAGAGAACAGCGCATCCGTATCAACGGCGTGCATCATGTTAAAAGGAGGAACCCGCAACCATAAGGCCAGATAAAGAAGCAGGACAATGCCGCCGATAAAGGCGCACAGCACGCCCGCCGTGCGGCTCTGTTCCCAAATCAACATGCGATAGCGTGTATTCATGATACCGGCGCCTTTCGTGTTCCGGGCGACACGCGCGCGAGAAAAATATCCTCAAGTGCGGGCACGTCCGCTTCGAGCACCGTCAATCCCTGAGCCGCGGCCGCTTCTTGTAGCGCGTCAAGGGGACGCTCGCAGATAACGGTCCACGCCCGGCCCCGTCCGGAAGCCCATAATTGTCCCGGTAGTTCAGGCGGCGGGTCTTCTTGCTCGCGTGCCACCAATAACCGACCATGACGGGCCTTTATCGTATCCAGATGATCTTCAAACACCAGTTTGCCCCGATGCATCATGGCGACAATGTCCGCGACCCGCTCCACCTCTTCGAGCAGATGCGACGAGAACAGCACCGTGCGGCCTTCATCAGCCACCGTGCGTACGATTGCCTCAAGTATGTCGCGGCGCGCCGAGGGGTCAAGTCCCGACGACGGTTCGTCCAGCAAAAGCAGCGGCGGACGATAGGCCAGTGCGACCAGCAACCCGCATTTGGCGCGTTCGCCCCGGGACAAGGTCTTGATTTTGCTCTCCGGGTCCAGCAGAAACTGTTCACGCAAAGATTCCGCGTACGCTTCGTCCCAGTCCGGGTAAAAGGCCTGGGTATACCGCATCAATTCGCGAACACGCATCCAACCCGGCATGTCCCGGTCTTCAGACAGATAGCCGATGCGCGACAGGGTGGATACGGGCTCGGCGACCGGGTCCATTCCGAAAACACGCACCGTGCCTGACTGGGCGCGCAAACTGCCCAGTATATGCCGTAACAGGGTCGTCTTGCCCGCACCATTCTCGCCAACCAATCCGTATACCACGCCGGCGGGAATGGTGAGGGTCACGCTGTCCAAAGCCTGCTTGCGGCGAAACTGGCGGGATACTTCTTGCAGCAGTACGACCGGTTCTGCCGTTGGCGCTGTCGTCATGGCTTTTTCTCCTTGTGTTGGGATTCCAGTGCTTGGTAACGGGCACGCACCAACTCCAGCACCTCCTCCAGGCTGAAAGCAAGATGATGTGCATCGGATAGCAACGCATCCGCACGGACACCAAGAATTCGGCGGCATTCTTCCTGGGACAATGGCGTGCCTTTGTCGGATATGTAGGTGCCCGAACCTTGGCGCGTGCAAACAACGCCGGCCTGCTCCAATTCGCGATATGCACGCGCCACCGTGTTAGGATTGATGAGCAGCTCCTGCGCCAGCCCGCGCACAGTGGGCATTTCGTCTCCGGGACGCAACCGGCCCGCCGCAACAAGATATTTCACTTGTTCGATAACCTGCCGGTACAGGGGCGTGCCGTCCTTAGGATTAATATGTAGTTTCATGCTGTCCGTCCTTTGTACTAATACCTTAACACAATTTGGGCAAATAAGTCAAGACTTTTTTTCTACCCGTACTGTGCAAGCACATCATCGCTCTCCAATGGGAGTCCACAGCCCTGTCGGCACAGGACATGACATTCACATGAGCGGCGCCAACCAACAGGAGACTTTTCGGGACTTGTTGTTGCTCAGGCAGGGTGATTGTCGTACACAGGTATGAAAACACGCATTGAACACAAACACGAATTATTGAGGTCGGCTGTCAGCGTCTTGGCGCCACGCCGCAGCGATCGGTTTGCGCTTCAGTGGAAATAACGGTTTTGTTCCGGGCACTTTGTCCGGCTAGCCCGGATATTTCACTGGGTTTTGTCGTGAGCCTGCGAAGGTTGCGTCAGGTCAGGTGCTTTGTGCAGGTCGCTGGCTGACAGCGTGTTAAGACACGTCGAAGTCGGCGGGCAAGCAAAGTGCTTGATATGGCGTAAGATGCGCAGGCGCAACCCCGCCACGGCGGGGTGAAATATCCGGGCTAGTCAGACAGGTGGAGCGGATTATTCGATGTCCGGTCCGGCAATGCGTTCGCCGCGCTGCTGCACTTTTTGGTCTTCAAAGTTGAAGGTGCCGTAGAACAGCCCGTTGTTGTCCATCCACGTGATCAGGCGTTCCCAGTCGTCCCCATCCAGTTCCACCTCCTGATGCCCCGAAGAGAGCAGGTGCATCAGGGAACTGCCCACCGCGCCAAAGAATCCCGGCTGCGTTGTGGGCTCCGAGTTGTCCGCAAGGGAAGCGCCTTTTCCCCATTCGGCAAAGGCCACGCGGGGCGCCAGTGTGTTGTACGATTCAGTAAACTGTCCTTCAAGGGCGCCGGTCAGGCGTATGGCATCCTGGCCTTCCGGACCTTTTGCGTCATCACCGCTATGACAGCGCACACAATGCTTGTCCAACACCGGCTGCACCAGAATCGGGTAACTGAAGGGCCGTGACCCGTCCGGCCCGGGTTGAATTTGCGAGGGGGTGCGGCGCAATGCCACCGCCTTTTCCGCCGGCGCGGCGGGCGTTCCCAGACGCGGCTCATGACAGCCTACGCACGAGGCGTTTTCGCCGGGCTGCAGATAGGTTACACTGCGCATGATCTGCACCGCCTGCCCCGTGGCGTCAAGCGCCTGAATGGACAGCGGCAACCGGGCGGGTGCAGTGAAGTAGGCGGAGCCGTCCTCCTCCACAGGAACCGTGCCGAGCACCTGTTTGCCCGGCGAAGCGAAGGCCAGTCCGAGCGGCGGATCATGCGCCACCGGCGTGGACTTGGGCAGCACCTGAATAATGCGCAGGTCGGTAATTCGCGTGTCTTCCGGCCAGGGCTGTGCGCTCTCGTACACGTCCTGCAAATAATAGGTGCCTGTGTCGGGCGCGCCGTCGGTAAGTGTGGAGGGTAGCGCGGGCGCGGGATCACGCGGACGCAACGGAATCGGCCACAGGCTGGATATGTTCAAGTCACGGTAGAGCAGTTCCTTGTTGCCGTGGGTGTCCACCAGATAGATCCCGAACATATTCGCCAAGTTTGGGTTGGGCTCGCCCATGAGCGGATCGAAACTGTACGCCGCAAGGAAAACGTCTTCCGAAAGGGGCCACGGACTGCGGTAGCACTGCATGGGCCAACGCTCCATTTCCGGGGTACGTTCCGGCGGATCGCAGGGCGCCGCGCTACGCCACGCAGGCAGCAACACGTCTTCGCTTTCAGGGAACACCGCATGGGGCGTTAAGCGTGTAATGGGTTCCAAGTCGTCAACGCCCACGTTCTGATCAATAAGTATGATGGAGCCGGCCGTCATGGCGTGATGCGCGGCGGCAGTCGCCATCACCTTGTGGGAGCCGGGCACGGCGCGCGCCTCCCACACACCGACGGGATTCAGCGTGTGGTTGCCGTAAAACGCCACAGGCCCCGTGCCGTCCGGATGCACCGTCCAGAGTTGTTGGTAGTGGATGGCATGGCGGTCAATGTAGTCCCACCGCGTATAAATGATGCGTCCGTCATTGAGCACCGCAGGGTCCCACTCCTGCGTTTCATGATAGGAGATGGTGCGTATGTTGCCGCCGTCCGCTTCCATCAAGGTCAGCGTATACACCGGACAACCGATGCCGCCGCAGCGGTGCCAGCCGCCGCGTCGTGTCGAGATGAACATGATCTGACCGTTGGGCAGTTCCACGGGTGAGAAGTCATCATGGTCGCCATGTGTCAACCGGCGCACATAGGCCCCTTCCCTGTCCATTTCATAGACATGGTAGTGGCGTCCCCAATGTCCGTTAAACATATCCTCCGGCGCGGCGTCCATGGGACAAAACGCAAACAGGATGCGTTCTCCGTCGTGGGTAAGCTCAGGCTGCATATAGCTGCCTTCAGGAAGTAACCCTTCGCCCAATTGCCGTGTGCGCATGGACCAACCGGGATGCTCAAGCATAAAAACCCCGCCGCCCGGACGGGCGTAGCGTCCGTAATACTGGGTCAACTGATGACTGAAAACGCCGGGCGCTTGTTTTACAAACAACAGCGGCGTTATCTGGTCCATGTAGCCCTTCATCATGATACGGCGACGCACCGTGTTTACCACAAGCCAAAGATTTTCCCACTCCGGCGCGTCGTGGGCGAAATCGGCGTTGCATAAATCATCGAACTGCTGATGCTGTTCACGCCACAATGCCCGTATTTCCGCCGGTGGCGCCTTTTCTTGTGCAGTCAGTGTCGCTATCATGGCGTCGCCTCGCGCCAAGGTTAACCGTATGGCGTCTTCGTAGCTATTGCGCGTATTGCCTGCTCCGATGCCGTCCTGCATGCGCCAGTCCCATTCTATTAACGATATTTCAAACTCCACAGGAAGCGGCAGCGCCTGCGGGGTGCGCAACGGCGCGTTGGCATGGTGCCGGGGCAGAAAGTCCATGTCCGTTGCTTGATCGTCCGCAGTCAGCCTAAGACAATAGACTTCCAGTGCGGTTCTTGCTTGTTCATCGGCCGATATAACAAGATGAAGCACATCCTCTGCCAATGTACCGTCGCTATCCAGGGACATTGTCAAGGCGTCCCCATGGATTGGGCTGCGCACATCTGCGCCGGATTCCAGCATCAGGGATATGTCACCGGCAAGATGGCCCGCCGGTTTCCATTCTACGTGCACGCTAAAGGGACAGGTGATATTCCAGAGGGGAATGGATATCGTGGCAGTTTTCCCGGGCTGAACAAAGGCAAGGCATACTCCCAAATGACGATTAAAGACGAACTGTGATCCGTCAGCGTCGCCTACCTGAGCAAAATTGCCCTCCATCTCAACCGGTGTATCCAGCGGTACGCCATCCAGAGAAAACATCGCCGCGCCAATGTCGGGGAAACAACTGAAATGAATCACCTTGGCGTCCGCCCAGTTCGCCATGTCGCAGGCGATACCGTCTTCTGCATCCGATGCCACCAACCGCAGCTCTTGCGCACCCCGCAGGTCAACGGCAACCGGTATCGCCGCATCGCTGTCCGTCATGATGCCGCTCTCGAAACGCTTCACGCCGTCCACCCACACCGTGAACAACACGCTGCCACGACTGCCGCCCTGCCACTGCACCCCCACCTCCGCGGTGAAGGACAAATAGTTGCCGTTCAAAGGCAACACAATCTCACCCGGCGCATGATGCCCAATACCCCGTTCGTATTCCCTGTCGGCGATGCGCAGCTGCATGGGCGTCATGCCGGTGGCGTGTGCCGTCGTGTTCACGCCAAGAGTGCCCCAGCCCTGTGTGTGCGTAAAGATGGAGGTCAGTTCATCAAGATACTGTGTGCGCGGACTGCCCGCCGCTACAGCCGGCAAGGACGCGATAAACGCGGTGGCCGCGGCCAGACACACAAGAAAATGTCCCATACGATAATGGCGCATAACAGACTCCGGAAACACGGCTGATTGGCGCCCACAATCAATACGCTGCAGGCGCGTTACAGCATCTAATCCATGATAACGTGATGATGAGATGCAAGAAACATCTTACTGGATTACTCCTGATTACTACAAATCATCGTTATGAACGAGACTGAAGCGCCGTGCACGTTCCGAAATATGGAACGCGCCACATCCTGCCGGTTATGTCTACGTATCTGCCCTTCGCTAGCCCGGATATTTCATCAGGTTTCGTCGTGACCGCCTCCCCCCCCCGTATTTCACCCGGGATACGCCCTCAACAACCGCATTTTTGGGTCCGCTGCGGATTCACACCCATTATGGAATAATATTGCGAAACTACGCGTTGGCTATAATACATTATTTTGGTAAGTTTAATAAGGATTAGCGCCGACTGCAACAAGAACATGTACATTCCTGTGTCGGAAAATAAGTGCGAAAAACGCAATAATGCATGGTTTCTGCTTGCGATGAGGTGGCGCGGAAAAGGAAAGAGGAGCAAAGAGAATCATGAACACCCATCAACGCATCCCCCGAATTCTCCCGTTACTGGCCTTGGCTACCGTCTTACTGGTTGCCGGGTGTCAAGAATTGGATGAGGGAACACCGGCGACCCTGATTATTACGCCAAGCGAGGCGACAATTGAGGTCAATGAGACAATCCCGCTGGTCGCCGCCTCCACATCGGAAACGGATAGTTTCACTTGGACCTCAAGCGATACAAGCATCGCAACCGTATCAGAAGAGGGCGTAGTGACAGGCATCTCGGCGGGTGAAGCCACCATTGAGGCCTTGGGACTCCCGAGCGAGGCTTCCGCGCAGGCACGGATTCTTGTGGTACTGCGGGAAGATCCTACCGACACGATAACCATCATCCGTTCCGAGCCGGCGCCGGAAGATGAAGGGCCGCCCGCCATTGTGGTGACGCTGGACACGGGCGAACAATTCCTGCTCGACGACTTGGACTTTATTGCCGAGTACGACGAGCGCGCACCGGACAGCTCGCGCAAAGTGGCCACCATTGCCGAAATGATTGAGAAGGATCTTAGGGAGAAGAACCAACCGGCCGCAAATTACGTGAGCTTGGGCGCCATGCAGACGGCCATCCGGAGCCAGCGCGACCGGGGCACCTGTGTGGCTTTCGCGGTGCTCGGCGCCACGGAGGCGGCCTACAACCGGGCAGGCCACGGCGAGCTGCACCTGTCCGCCGATTACTTTCATCACCTGCTTAAAACCACCTGGCTCCGCGACTGGACCCGCAACGAGGATGATGTGCGTACCCGTGAGGGCTGGGAAAATCAGCTGGCCATGCATGGCGGCGGCGGCATTTACAACGCCTTGGAGATGCTGACAAGATACCGGGTGGCCACGGTGAATGAAGCGCCCTATCAGCACTCCAACAAGTTCGGCCATGAGTGGCTGAGTTATCAAAGCACGAACCAGTCCGGCGACGACCCCCGCGTGGACTGGAAAGACCGCGCCGGCGGCGTACTGCAGTCCACCATCAATAACTTCAGCATGATGCAGGAGCCCATCACCATTGATATTCCGAGCGACTATACCCTGACCCCGATGCCGCAGGCGGCCCTGGACAACGCGAAGTACGGGATCACCGGGTATACCCGGGTGCCCAATAACCGGCTGAACGATGTAACCTGGTACGAGACGCAGTTGGCGGCGGGGCGCGAGGTGATATTTGCCTGTAACTTCATTAGAACCACCGAAAACGATATCATCTATCCCCGCGACCTAGAGGAAGACGAGAGCGATGCCGGTCATGCCATGGTGATGGTCGGCTATGACCGCCAGGACCCGGATGACCCCTACTTCCTGGTCAAGAACTCCTGGGGAGAAAGCGGGTTTATTAAGATGAGCTATGACTGGGTCACCGAAGGCCTCGATGGCCACGTGTACAGGGCGGCGGTGATTACGGGCGTCCAGAACCCCAATGTCCATCCCTTCTATCCGCAGTTATATATGGGACGCTGGCGTTTGGTTGCAGATGGGTTCGTGGGTTGGCTTGACATCCACCGCGACTCCCAGTATTTCAGCGCGAACAATCTCGGCGATGAGACAGATTACCGGCTGGGCGCCTACTTCGATGCCTCGGGAAATATCTACCGCGTCAACGGTACCATAGACAATGACGGACGCATCGAGTTTTACCTGGACTTCGACACGCCGGACTTGGACTATGAAACACTGACCGGCTGGAAGTTTGAAGGGTACCTGCAGCGCGAAGACTCGACCTTTATGGCGGGCACCTTTCAAGATGCCTCCGGCACGGGCGAACACTACGGGTTCTACGGGATCAAAGGGCCCGTATTTCAATCAACAACCCGGCCGGGCCGCACCGGTACGGACGTGCTCCTGGGCCGGTGGGAAATTGTCAATGCCTATGTTGACGGCGACGTTGAGATATACGGTATTGACGATGGCGCGGGAACCTTTTCCGGCGGCTATAGAGATAGCGTGGGCTGGTTCTTCCTTGGCGGCGACATTGACCCCGCAACCTATGAACTCTCCTTCATTGTGCCCAACAGCGGCGGCAGCCAGTTTACCGGGTTGATGCATCTCAACAACACCGGCCTGATCAGCGGCGTGTTGGAGGGCGACAACAACAGCGGCATGACACTGGTGCGACGCGGCGCCGCCACCGAAAGCATCGCCATTGTGCGCCCGAATGAGGGCGACACCTTTGACGAGGCCGCCACAATACAGCTGGAGGCCGACGTGAAAGTGGACGGCTTGGAAGAAACGAATCCGACGGTGATGTGGACACTCGACGGACCATATCAGCCCGGCGACCCGACCGCCTATATGATTATCAGCACCGGCAGGACAGGGGCCACGAAGCGGGGCGCCGGACTGCATGAAATCTATGCCACCTATATCGGCGAACAGGTATACCATGATAAGGTAAGTATTGTGGTCACTGCGGACAACTCGCCCGACGTCAGCATCACCTCGCCCGAAAACGACGCCTTCATTGTGGACTACAGCACGGTTCCCAATGTGAGCGTAGATGTTACCGGCATGGCGACTTCTCACGAAGGCGACCCCATTACGGGTGATAATCTTGAGTGGGAATATCGCCTTGAAGGCAGTGCCAACTGGGTTTCCGGGGGCACGGGTGAAGCCGTGACCCTGGTGCTCGCCAACAACGCATGCGACCCCTCGCGCTACGAGATTCGTCTGCGCGCCACGGATACCGAGGGCAACACGTCCTTTGCCATTATCCAGGTGCGGGTGCAGGGGTATATATGCTGAACAAAGGTTAGCAATAGCCACAATGCAGGCACAAAAAAGCGGGCGCATTTTTGATGCAACGCGTGAATTGTTGCTGCAGTGCCTGGCCCGGATATTTCACAGGGTTTCGTCGTGAGTCGGCGCAACCCCGCTACGGGGGGTGAAATATCCGGGCCAGGCTTGGTGCTTTCGTGTATCATAGGGGTTTGCAAGGGGCACACAAGGAGATCAAAACGAGTTATCGATGGGTAACGCTAACTTTGTTTTCAGGCACATGCAGGTGAATGGAATGTTCGGGACGCGGACACAACAGGTGATGGCACAGACCTTGTGGCCAACACGGGACAATGGGCAGAGTAAAGCTCCGCCTGTATATGCGGTACCCCGGTGAAGCACCCGGGGTAGTGCGGCGCCATACGTTCTTAAAACACAATCAGGAGTTCTGCGATTATGCTAAACCAAGACACAAAAAGACCGTCGGAAAAGAAGAACCAACACCCATCACGCCGCGATTTTTTGTGCCGGAGCGCCGCTGTCGCCGCCATGTCGCTCACAGGCGGTTCGTTTGCGACGTCAAAGGCCCTGACGAATGCCCACGAGGAACAGGTGGGCACAAAAGACAATGTACTGTTTATTGCGGTTGACGATCTGCGCATGGCGGCGATGGGGGCCTACGGCGTCACGCAGGTGAAGACACCGAACATTGACCGGTTCGCTGCGGATGCGACTGTCTTTAAGCGCGCCTATTGTCAATACCCCATCTGTATGCCGTCGCGGGCCAGTTTGATGACCTCCATGCGAACGGTAGGCCGCAGGGCGGACCAAGGCCCCAGCAAAGCATCAACAACATTGGGGCAGCATTTCAAAGACCACGGCTACACCACCGTGGCCAACGGCAAGATTTTTCATACCATTGCCGACAGTGCCGACAGCTGGAGTGAGCCATCCTGGCGTGTCTATGACTACGAGGTTGACACAGAGGGGGACTGGGGAAAATACCATTTTGACAAAATTTGGCTTCAGCCTGAATCCAGAGACCACATATCCGAACGCGGCCGCGGTCCATATTGGGAGGCCGCGGATGTGGACGATTTTGACTATGAGGACGGGCAAGTTGTTCAAAAGAGCCTTGAGGATATGCGGCGGCTGCACCAGACCAACCAGCCCTTTTTCCTGGCGGTGGGATTGCATCGTCCACACCTGCCCTTCAATGCGCCCAAGCGCTACTTCGACTTGTACGACCCGGATGAGATTGATCTTGCGGACAATCGCTTCGCCATCGCCAATCAACCCGGCGCCCTTCGTAATTCGGGCGAGATTGGCAACTATTCCATGATTGACGGCTGGCCGGAAGAGGAACACTTTCATCGGCAAGCGCGCCACGCCTACTTTGCATGCGTAAGCTATGTGGATGCGTTAATCGGAAAATTGCTGGATGAACTCAAGGCGCTGGACATTTATGAGAACACCATCATCGTTCTCTGGAGCGATCACGGCTGGCTGCTTGGGGAGCACAATTTCTGGGGCAAGCACAATACGCTGAATGAAAGTATCCAAGTCCCGTTGATAGTACGTGCGCCCGGGCATAAAACCGGTACGCGCACCCCTGCCTTGGTGGAACTCCTGGATATCTACCCGAGCCTGTGCGAACTGACGGGTTTGCCCCATCCGGACTCCCACGAACTGGAAGGCAAGAGTTTTGCGCCCCTTCTTGAAGAACCGGACCAGCCGTGGAAGGAGGCGGTGTTCAGTGAATTTCGGGAAAGCCGGGTCGTGAAAACGGATCGATACATCTATACCGAATGGAAAAACGGCGACAGGATGCTTTTTGACCATCTGAAGGATCCGAATGAAAACGTGAATGTTGCTGACGAACCCGAATACGCCGAGGCGGTCTCCTACATGCGCGGCCTGCTGGCATCCTTTGATGCAACAGAAACACGCTGATATTGTCGGAGCCGTTGAACACACATGCCAGAACGGATGTTGACAGGGCATTGATGAACGATCGCTGCGACCCACTCATCCGCTTGAAGATACCGCGCACAAGTTTACGAGGCCCCAAGCATTGTTGTCAGTTTCTGCCGTTGTGCCTCTACAATTTCATTCATTTCACGGGCGGAAATTGCTGCTTCCGAACTTTCTTTCAGAATACTTTCCCGTGCGTAGTCATTCATATACCGTCTCTTCTGGATGAGACGCTCGACGATGGCTTCTTCAATCGTACCCAAACACGTCAGTCGATGAACGTTCACACTGTTCCGCTGCCCCATACGGTGAACACGACAAATAACTTGGTATTCAGTCGCGGGGTTCAGTTGCGGCTCAACAATGATTACAGCAGACGCGGCTTGCATATTCAACCCAACACCGCCGGCAATGACCTGCGCCAATATCACGTTACCCTTACTACGGGAGTCGCTGAAGCGGTCAATAATCGCCATCCGCTCAGACGTGGAAATGCCTCCTTGTATAACACCCGCCTGCGGGAATCTGGCACTGAGAACACTGATCACTCGCTTGAAGTAGGTGAATACCACCACGCTTCGGCCGTTTTCTACGTACTCTTCAATCAGTGCCTGAACCCGCTTGATTTTTGGGGACTCACGCCCCTCTCCGAAAATGGCGTGCTGCCTGAGGTGCATGAAGTGCGCATGAGCCTCCATCATTGCCAAGTGCGCTTTGAGATCCCTTGTATCGAGCAATATGCTCTCATTGTTTTCGTTAAGATCCGGCAATTCGTTCAGTACGTCTTCTTTGTTCCGGCGTAGATAGACGTCTTTCACAGCATGCCTGAAATAGCTTGGGTCTCCCGGATTCCCGGATTCAGCCATCTTTGAAACGGCCGCGTTTCCATGACGCAACCCCTTCACAATAGCAAGAAATTCGGTTGGGTGGTTTTCGATAGGTGTACCCGTCATGACAAGTGCATAATCTGCCTGCCCCAAGACCCATCGCGTGGCTTTGGCACGTCCACTATTGGGATTCTTAATGTATTGAGCTTCATCGGCAACCACAAAATCCAGACGCTTTACTTGGGAAATGACGTCTAGATGTTTGTTTCGTAGCGTGGTGTACGAGATGATGCCGATCCCTCCCTTCTCCTGCCACTCCCGAAGATCATGTCCTACCCGCCACCCTTGAAATACAAACGCGTTCAGATCAGTCTTCTCTTCTATTTCGCGGCGCCAGTTTTCGCGCAGACTAGCCGGTACAATTGCCAGTGCCTGAACACCATCATTGTTGGCCGCCAAATGGGCGATTGCCGCCAAGGTTTGGATGGTCTTACCAAGCCCCATCTCGTCCCCGAGAAAACAATGCTTGCGGACAAGAACGAATTTCGCGCCAAAATCTTGGTACCGCCGGAGTAGGCAATTTCTTAAAATGGATGTATCAAGGGTAAAAGAATCAATTTGCCGGGCCATATCTTCTGACAGCCCACCTTCCCAAGGGGCAAATGCATTACCACCCTGCCGAACACCACCCGTTCCCGCTCCGGAGAAACGGTGCCGGAGCAGACCGATAGCACGTATGTAATCGCTTTGGGAAATCTTGTCATAATCGGTTTTCCAGTTGATATCAATGCTCCGGACAGTATCGGCAATCCTGTCAACAGCATCCAGTGCTGGACCGATCCCTTCAAGATTCATTCCTTGGCGGCCAAACACGAATCTCACGAAAGATACCTTGGGAAATTCCTTCGCGATCACCGACGCTTGTTGCCTAGCGCGGTCCGCTGACATTGAAATTCCCGAAAGCCATTCATGGTCGAGGGCGAGTTCTACCAAATGTCGCACATTCTCGTCATCTGGGGAAAGATTGACCGGTTGCGACCGTGCGGAGTCAACGGCCCGCTTTACATAGCTCTGAATTCCATTCTTTGCAACCGACGAGACTCTAGGAAGCTGTTGAACCAGACTCATGCGGGCATTTAGATCCTCGAGCGTCTGAATCCCAAATCCGCGAAGTTTGCCTATCGTCGCCGTGCCAACACCATCGACTTCTTTGATCTCATCTATTTTCCGTGCGGCCAATTGCCGGTGGAATTCCCATGTCTTGTGCGATTCCCACAACTGGTCCAGTCGTGATTCAATTCTCTTACGCTCAGACCTGAGCTTGGCACAAAGAACCCGGATTCTTTTCAACACCGCGGCGATATGTTTGGTCTTAGCTACGTAAGGATTCCTACGGTATTCCTCCGCACGCCCGCCGGTTATCTTGTCCGCCAACTTTGTCAGGAACGGCGGCCACTTGGGGCGCGGTACCTTAAAAGTGCTGCCGCATTTATTACACCGCCCTTTGGAACCACAATGCTCGTCCGGGATACAAAGAAGCCTGTGGCAATGTGGACATGGATGATACACGGTTAACGTTCTCGCGTTAGGTGTCCTAAATAGCCGAAGATAGACCTCGATCAAAGGCAAACAGAGAAACCCCACTGCGTTACAATAAACTCAGCACAAAAAGGATCACACAGAGAAATTCCTCATGTCCAGTTTACTACTTTCTGAGGTGGGCCCCAAACTTGGACACTCTGAACCGTTGTATAAGATAGCTTCCTTCGTTGACCGTCGTCCGGCGGAATGCCGGGCGACGCTGTGAGTATACAGCATACGACTGAGGGTTT
>SKQZ01000187.1 GCA_007118765.1 Candidatus Hydrogenedentota bacterium | reverse complement strand
TGTTCCTCGCTGCAAGTTACAATGATGGCTGTTGGCGTGTTCTGCGTGCTGTTATGTTCTGTGATGTGAGCAGGATGTATTTGTTTCCGGTGTAAGTTTTGCATACCGTGTCAAAACATAGGATACTGTAGGGCGTTAGCATATAGACGGGAACTGAAAGTCAAGCATATTTTTTAAGGAATGTAATCATGGTATTGGCCTTGGGTCCGCTGGTTCGTCAGGCGGGGCGGCAGGTACCGGTCTGTCTTGCGCTGTTGCTGTTGCCACTGGCCGGTTGCGACTCGTGTGTATGGCGACCGGGTCCGGCTGAGACAACTCGCATAGAGTTGTACGATCCGGAAACGCCTGTGCATATTCGGGAACAAACCCCCGTCTCGCCGGTGGGTGTGCCCGAACAGACGCCTGCTATGCCGCCCCACGACCAGACGCCTGACATACCTACGGAAGAACCAGAGTCCCAATTGGCCCTGCTGCTGGCGCGAATCAACGAAATCGAGACGGGGATGCCCTATGATGAGGTGTACCGCATTTTGGACGACCCGGGGATGTTGATTGCCGGCATAAATGCTGCGAGCCGGGTATACCGATGGAATTACGATAGTATACGCCTGATGGGACGTTTTGAGGACGATGTCTTGCGTCGCAAAAATATTGTCCATGATGAGGACATAACCGTATTTGACCGAGAACAACGTTCACACCAGCTCGATCAAGGTATTTATGACGCAATTCTGCCGGGCATGACCTATGATGAAGTGGAACGGATTATCGGCATGGAGCCGCGTCCGCTCACCGGTGATACCGGCAGCGTGAACATTTACCAATGGACAGATTGGCGTGGCTCCACGATCATTGGCCGCTTTGAAGAGCAGGTATTAACGCGCAAGTCGGGCAAAATTCATGCGCCTGATGTGGAGGAGCCCGATGATCCGGTTACGCAAGAGGCGGTTGCCCCGGAAGTGCCCTATCGTTTTCCGATTACATGGGATGATGCGCCGTGGGAGTACGAGGAGGCGGAGGAATTGCGCACGGACCCGGTGGACGATTGGGAAGATACTGTTGAAGAACCAGCCGAGCCGCCACGGGTTCATGTGGCCGGGACAACCCGGCGCCAGCGTGAAATTGATGGAGACCCATCGCCGCATGCGGGGCGTTCCTATCAACCGGTGGCGCGCTTCCCCGGTTTTACCCGCAGTCTGCGACGGGGTGATTTCGAGATACGGATACATAATCGTGCGGCCGACATGATTGATGTGGCCTTGATTTCGGATGAGGGCGGACAAGAGATGACCATATCCTCCGGTGGCAGCGCCTCGTTGTTTGTCCGCCGTGGCGTGTATGCGCTGTATTACATTTATGCGGATGATCCGTTTACCTTGTATCAAGGGCAGCAGATACCCGTTGCCGACACCCTGACAGATTTCATTGTTGAAATCTTTGATGACACGTATACACTGCGTTTCTTCGACAGAAATCTCGAGCCGGGGCGGCCACAATCAAGACGATAAGCAACAGACAAGCGTTGTGTCTGTGTTTATTCGGACCGGTGTAGCGACAAGAGGCGTATCGGGTGCAGAGGCTATGCTAGAATACCGGCGGTTGCTGTCCCAAACACTGTGCTAACAAGACAGGAAAGTGATTCCCATTGCGTTTTGAAACTTTTGTAGCGGCCCGCTATTTACGCGGCAAACGTAAAACACGCTTCATCAGCCTGATTACGTTTATCTCCATTGCAGGCGTGAGCGTGGGGGTCATCGCGCTTATTGTGGTGATGAGCGTGATGACGGGGTTTGATATTGCCTTGCGCGAAACCATTATTGGCAATCGCGCCCATCTCACGGTCATGAATCGCATGGGGCGTCCGATCATGGACGTGGATAAAGTGATTGACGAATTGAAGGCCCTCTCGCCCGACGTGCTTGGGGCAGGCCCCATACTGCAGATAGAGGCGTTGCTGAAGCGCGGCGAATACACCACGGGCGCGTTTGTGCTGGGGGTTGACCCGGAGCGCGAAAAAGAGGTGACCGATTTGGCGCGTAACCTTACCCGTGAGGGGGGGCGCACGTTTGGACAGGGAGAGTTGCCCGGTGATAAGGAGATTGTGCTCGGATTTCGTTTGGCGCATCGTCTGGGCGCGCGCGTGGGCTCCGAGATAGCCGTCATCACGGACAAACCCACGGTGACACCTTTCGGGGTGCGCCCCGGCAATCAGGTGTTTTTGACGGTGAGCGGCATATCGCAGGCGCGCATGTCCGACTTCGACAACCTGTATGCCTTTGTTGACGTTGACACTGCGCGTATGCTCACCGGGCGCGAGGGCGTGGATGCGGTGCATGTGAAACTGTCGGACGCTTTTCATGCAGAGCGTGTGGCCGCACTGATTCACGAACAGTTGCCCTACCGTGCGGAAACATGGTATCAGAGTCAGGAGGCGTTTTTTGAGGCATTGAAACAAGAAAAAGTCGCCATGTTTATCATTCTTGTTTTCATCATCCTGGTTGCAGCGTTTAACATTACCAGTACGCTCATCATGATTGTGATGGAGAAGCGTCGGGACATCGGGATTCTACGCACGCTGGGATCCAGCAGTTGGTCCATCCTTGCCATCTTCATCATTGAGGGCTTGTTGATAGGTCTCACAGGAACGGTTATCGGCCTTGTAGCCGGCGTTTTTCTGGCCCACAACCTCAATCCCGTCGCAGAAGTTATTGCATGGATGATGGGCATCAACCTGTTTGACAGCACCATATATTATTTCGACAGCATTCCGGTGGAGGTTGTGCCGTCTGATGTTCTGTGGATTACCGTGTCCGCAGTGGTGTTGACCTTTGTTTCCACGCTGTACCCCGCATGGAGCGCGGCGCGACTTAACCCGGTGGATGCGTTACGTTATGAATGAAGCAGTACAATCAGTGATTTCCTGTCGGGATATCCGCAAAGTGTACCATGACGGCAGCCGCGAGCTGGTTATTCTGGACGGCATCAATCTGGATGTGGCCGAGCACAAGGTGCTTGCCATTAGCGGCCCTTCCGGCGTCGGAAAGAGTACGCTTCTGCATATCATGGGAACGTTGGACAAGCCGACGGCAGGCGAGGTTTGTTTCCGTGGCGATTCGTTGCAGCGGATGAGCGGCAAACGGGTGAATGCCATCCGCAACGAAGAAATTGGGTTTGTTTTCCAGTTTTACCATTTGCTTCCTGAGTTCACGGCCGTTGAGAACGTTATGATGGCCGCCTTAAACAAAGGGAAACGCCGACGGGATTGTAAAGACCGTGCAGTGGAATTGCTTTCCCAGGTAGGGTTGAAAGAGCGGATGACACACAAGCCCGGACAGTTGAGCGGGGGCGAACAACAACGGGTGGCGATTGCCCGCGCCTTGTTTAACAACCCCTCGGTGCTGTTGTGTGATGAACCCACCGGCAATTTGGACGAGAACACGGGGGAAGGCATTGTCGAGTTGCTTTGGAACCTCAATGCGGAACATCACGTTACGCTTGTTGTAGTGACCCACGACGAGGCGATTGCGAATAAGGCTGATGGATGGATTCGCCTGCATGAAGGGCAGGCGTTCACCGCGTGATGCGGGCTGCCCGGACTATGTTCGGGGGCGATAATCCGGGCATTTGATGGCGTTGGGTCGTTCCGGCCTGTTGCAGGCGGAATCATGGTCATATTTGCAATTGTCGCACAAAAACTCGGTCGGACAGTTTTGGCGAAGCCACCATTCTTGCAAGCGCGTTTTCCATTGTTGCCATCTGTTTGAAAGGTTGGCGTCCTTCATTGCGTGTCCTTTCGTCAGCGCGTGGTCTTGTTCTGGTAATGTTTTCGGTAGCGCCCCGGCGTCATGCCCACATAACGCTTAAACAGTTTGCCGAAATTGCTTTGGTCGCGGATGCCGACCCGCTTGCCGACGGCATCGGCGGATAACCGGGTTGTACGCAACAAACGACAGGCCTGTTCCATGCGAACACGACCCAGATATTCGCAGAAGGCGCCGTTGACGCGACGGGCAAGGGCGCGGGTGATGGTGGAGGGGGCGAGACCGAATGTGTTGGCAATATCCCCCAACATCAAATCGTGTTTATACTGTTTGTATACAACGTCAACAAGGCGCGGGAGATAGTCGGGCAGTTGCTGGGTGTTGTTCGGCCGCACGCGGCGCAGTACGCGCATGGCCGCGGCGAGCATTTCCGGGGTGGTGCGATTGGCGCTGACCTCGGCCACAAAGGCCGGGTAGGCGGCCTGGGCGTTTTCAGTCGCGCCCCCCATCATGCGTGCTGTTTCCAGTAGTTTTGATGTAGCCTGCACAAGGAAGGCCCGTGCCGTTTCATGCGAGGCGTTCGGGGCCGCGCCAACTTCTTCCAACCGGTCTTTCAGCGCCGTGCGCACGATGCGGCTGTGTCCGCACAGGAGGGCCAATGCCGCCAGCGATGTCCATGAATAGCCGTGTGTTGGCGCAGCGCTGTCAGCGTTATCTATTTTGGGCTTGCTTTCCGGGGACGCCATATTCGCTGCGTCTTCGTCGTTGGACGCCGCCTCTTCCGCTTCAACCGCCGCGGCAGTTTCGCGCAATGCCTCCATAGTCCACTCAGCCACAGCGCTTACAGTGCCGCCGGGCACACTGCGCACGTCAGACAACTCAAAGGGCAGCGGCGCGTTTTTCGGCCACGATCCCAATAACGCACGCAGCCCGTGGGTCACATCAAAGGCGATGTCGTGATCGGTTTCCGCCGGGATGTACGGGCCCAGGGTTATGGTGTAGTCGCTGTTTGCTATGGGCGGCACAGACACACAGGTGAAGCCGAGGTGACAAACAAAGGTGACGGGAACATCTTGTGACTTGGCAAGCGCGGCGGCGCGGCGGCGCGATGCGCGGCATGTTCCCGTGCCGTCCGGCAGGGACGCAACAAATGCACAGGCTTCACAGCCGCCCCACCGCAATATGGGAAGCTCGTTGTCGTCATCCAACGCATGATGCAGGGTCATGGGCGCGGCGGCTATTTTGGCCGTCCTGTCGAGCAGCCGCTTGGCCGGTGCGCTGCGAAAGAATGCCGGTTGTATGCTCACGGGTGTACCTCAAACACGGGGGATACCGTATCGGATGGCGCCGACACAATTTGCACGGGGCAGCCGTCAAGCGCCGCGCGGGCCAGTGAACATGCCAATTCGGGATGATTGTTGTCGCGGCTGATGTGCGCCAACACCACCAGCCGCAACGCATCATGACGCAGCTGTTGCAACAAAGTCTGCACATCCAAATTGGACAAGTGTCCGGTGCGACTGCGGATGCGTTGCTGTATCTTCGGCGGATACGGGCCTTTTCGCAGCATGTCAGGGCAATAATTGGATTCAATGACCAAGGCGTTGGCCCCTGTCAAGCGGGCGCGGATCAACTGTGAGCAATGACCGAAATCTGTCGCAAGGCCCAGAGAGGCGCCGTTTGATTGCACCACGAAATTAACCGGATCCGCAGCATCGTGTGAGACGGCGAAACTTGTCACATGCAGTCCGTCGAAGGAGAAGGCGTCCCCCGATTCAAAATGCGTGATGGTGGGCACAGTGCCTATGGAAGCGGGCAGCGCATCGGCACAGGCAGGCGTCATAAACACCGGTATGTTTACACGCCGCGCCAGTACGCCCAGTCCGCGCACATGGTCTGTGTGTTCATGGGTCACCAGCACGGCGTCCAACATTTCCGGTGTCATGCCCACTTGTCCCAACGCCATGGTCAAGCGCTTATAACTGAAGCCATTGTCAATCAACAGCCGGGTGTTTTCATTAAAAACAAGCAGGCCGTTGCCGCTGCTGCTGCTTCCCAATAATACAAAGCGTAGCACAGAACATATTACTCCGTCGGTTCGTAGGCCATGCGCTGTTGAGGCGGATGGCAACGGATACTAATCATTTTGAATCGTCGCCCGGTACAGCGCCGACTGCGTGGCCTATTGCGCGTCATCAATGAAACCATAGTAACGTCCCATCCAGTAGCCTAGCAGATAGTCGTGCCCGTTAAACTCCATCGGGTTGTCTTCGTCCCGTGAACCGGCGCTGTGGTACGGGTCTTGCACCCATGCCGACCAGTCTTTTATGCGTCGGTCAACGGGAACCGGCCTATTCGGTTCCGGTTCGGGACTTTGCGGTGTCGGGTCAAATGTGAACTCGAACTGTTCCTCATAGGCCGCAACGGTGTCAGGATTCCATTTCGCGTCCAAGGGGAACCAGCGCAAGGTGTTGATGGCGTCTTCCACGCCGGAGGCATCTTCCAGATAGCGGGCCATGATAAAGGTATAAAAGGGGTTGCCCTCGGGTTTCACGCCGGGAAAGCGGTCACCCTCCCAACTGCGCCGCGCACTTTGCGCAATATAGCCCCGTATGTCCATGTCGGTTTCATACATCAGCAAGGGCAGATAGCCGAGATACAGCAAAACATCATCGGAGTGATTGACTGCGCCCTGAAATGTGGGGTTGAGGTCAAGCCGGGCGTTGACGGCGATTTCGGCATAATCATGCTCAGTCGCCCATTTCCGGTACAACGCATCATAGCGTTCATCGGCGGAGACATGGGCCGCCACCTTCAGGGCCTGCAACCAAAGCAGCGCATTCATGCGTTCAAGGCCGGACACATAAGCGGGATCATACCGTCCCCACTGCGTGGGTTCGCCGTCCACATCCACAATGCGCATGTCATTGGCCATGACATGCTCGACCATGGCGGTGACATCCTGCGCAATCCGTTCTTTTTCGTCATCATTCGCTATCAAATCGTATGCCAGCGTGAAGCCGTACATGACCCCTGCAACCTGATCGGTGCTGACATCGCCACGCCACCGGTAATTGCCACATGCCGAATCGCGCCAGATGCCGTCATCGTCCATGGGCCTGTCCTTGGGCCATGCGGCGCGAGCAAGCAGCCCCGGTTCGCCGCTGACAGCACACAGGAGATGGAGCGCCTCAAGAGATTCGCGGGCGGCAGCCCGGTCCGCAGCCGCGCCGGTGGCGGCATATTTCATGGACAATGTGCCCAGATAGATGCCCGTCATGTAAGCGTTGTCGGGCATGTTATATGCCACAAACTCACGGCTTTCCGTTGGCAATTTCAGCTTGCACAATGCCTGTCCATTCAGCAGGAATCGCGCCTCCATATCATGCTGAAACAACGATGCCTTCTGCTTGAGCGTCAGCGCATTCGCGCAGACGGAAGCGGTTAACAAGAGGGCGAGAATGAGTGTGATGCGTGTAAGCATGTCAGGTCTCCTTATGGTTTGGCGCCCATACATTCCGTCTTTCTTACAGGCTAGCCCGGATATTTCATCAGGTTTCGTCGTGAGCCTGTGAAGATTGCGCCAGAGCAGGTGTTTTGCGCAGGCCGCCGGCTGACAGCGTGTTATTACACGTCGAAGTCGGCGGGCAAG
>SKQZ01000406.1 GCA_007118765.1 Candidatus Hydrogenedentota bacterium | reverse complement strand
AGTTTTCCGTCCGTAGTGGCCAGAATAGTGTTGCGGTAGTTATAGTGCTCCTGTACCCGGCGCATTCTGGTCAGTAGCAAGGCTTGGAGGTTATCATCCACCGTATCGTTTAACCAGTGCATGACAAAACGTTGTGTTACACCGATGGCATTTACTTCTGCATCTGCAATGCGTTCCGCACGCCACGAAACAATCTGGTCCTTCTTGAGATCAGCAATGGCGCGCAGTTTGCTGTATTCCTGGTCCCGAACGTCCTCGGCATAGTGGTAGTAGACCCAATAGCTGCAGGCAAGCAAAATGATGGCCGCTACAAAAAACAGCATGCCTATCCAGCCAATGGTAAAAGATTGCTGCTCCGATCGCCGTTGCTTCGACGTCATGTGTACCCCTCGCTTATTCACATCTTTTCCGGCTGCACGACCGTTTTAGACGAAAGTGTCGAAAGATTATCTGTATTGTACCATAAACGTAGAAGATGGTATGAGTTATTATCACACCCGTTTATTATATCTGGAAGACTCAGCGCTTCACCACACACCGCAATGCCAGAATTGACTATGGCGTACACGCCGCAGGCTCATAACGTAATCCGATGAAATGTTCCGGCAAATTTTGCGCGATATGGCCGTGTTCACGTAAACTATGTGCGCATTATTGGTTTCAAAATGATTGGCGTATGTTGACGTGTCAACAGTGTCGCCATGTGATGTTTCACCCCAAAAGGAAAGAACAGAATGAAATTGTTTTATGGACTTGCGTTTTTTATTGCAGTGTCGCAATCAGTCGTCTTTGCGGCAGGGCCGTTGCCGCCTCTGCCATCGCCGCTATACGCAACGCACAGCGATGAGTGCGTTACGGCGGACATGATGCACCATCTCGTGGAGGAGGCCTGGTTGCAAGCGACACGTCCGGTTATTACCACACAGGCCGATGCCGCAGGGGCGTGTAACGGGGTGAAAGACGGCACATACGGATTTCATGTGGGTGCGCAAGCCCATCCGTGGTGGCAGGTGGACCTGGGGTCTGTGCAACAGGTGGGCGCCGTTGTGGTGTACAATCGGCTTGATTATGCGCCGGGCTTACACAACGCGGACACGTTGCACATTCTCAGTTCGCCGGATGGTGAGGAGTGGACATTGCGGCATGACAATCAGGGGCGACATTTTGGAGGCATTCACGGGGAGCCGCCTTTGCGCGTGACGTTTGAAGACGGGATTCCGGCGCGTTTTATCCGTATTGCGATCCCCAGTGACATACCGGTATTTCTGCATTTGGATGAGGTGGAAGTGTATGGCGTTGACGACGATGAAACCAACATTGCGTTGCACCAGCCCGCCGACCAAAGCAGCTTGAGCCCTTGGTCCGTACCCAAAATAGAGACGCCCCGTGTGTATGCCACGGAAGCGTTTATAGACCGCGGTCGTCGGTTGGCCTTGTATTTGCAGGAACAGGGTGTGGATGTATCCCAGGACCTGACAGCATTGGAAGCGGTTGCCGAACGCTACGCGGCCTTGCCCGAGGACGCCACCGATGAGGCAATGCGGGAGGTGTATTTTGATGTCAGATGGGTGGTGCGGCGCATTGTATTCAAGAATCCGCTGCTTGATTTCGATGAATTGTTGTTTGTCAAGCGGTTTACACAGGAGACATTCCCGGATATCTGCCTGAACCACATGCCGTGGGTGTCGCGTCCGGGCGGCGATTTGTGCGTGCTTCGTCCGGTTGATGCCGAGAAGGGCCTTTTTGCCGCGTTGAAAAATCCGGCCCCGGCGGAAAATGATCCCGCAGTGGCGGTGCGCAATCTGTTGAATGGCGCGTTGGGTCCGGGAAATGTGCACGGCATGGATTTATGGTTTGGAGGCGACCGTATCGTATTTGGCTATGCCCGGGCGCGTAGCGACGAGCCGCCCGAGGGATGGCTTGACCGCACCCAGAGTTTTCGGTTGCGTCGGGAAGTACAGCCAACGCACCTGTTTGAACTGTGCCTGAACACCGGGTTGGTTCGCCAGATTACGGAGGGCGAATGGAGCGATTTGGACCCGGCATACGCGCCCAATGGGGACATTGTGTTTGTCTCGGAACGGTGTGGGACGTCGCTGCAATGCAATGAATACGATAAGGACGAAACCAGCTGCAATTTGTATGTGGTGCAGCCGGACGGCAGCGGCGTGCGCCGCCTCAGCGTGAACAAAGACGGCGATTATATGCCCAATACCCTGGACAACGGGTTGATCGCGTATACGCGCTGGGAGTATCAGGAACGTGGGTTTGCCTTTATCCATTCCATTTGGACGGTGCGCCCGGACGGTACCGGCGCGGATGCATTGTTTGCACAGCACATGGAGAATCCGTGGGCGGTTGTCGATGCCCGTTCCATACCCGGCAGCGACCGGCTGATAGCCCTTGCATCGGGCCATCATACGCTTGCAGTGGGCTCGTTAATCCTTATTGACCCGTCCATGGGCGTGAATAATCCGGACGGCATTTCGATTGTCAGTCCGTTGCTTGGTTCGCCTCAAGGCGGCATGGCGGGCAACCCGGTTCCCGAAGGCGGCACGGATGACTCGCAGGGGTTTTATACGACACCGTGGGCACTGTCCGACAAGTTCTTCCTTGCTTCCTATGCGTATGGCAACGAGATGACTGATCCCACGGGATATGGCCTTTATCTTGTTGATGTGTACGGCAACAAAGAGCTGATTTATCGCGACCCGGAAATCTCGTGTTTTATGCCCGTGCCGTTGCGTCCACGTCCCATGCCTCATATTCTGCCCCCGGCCATGGACCCGGATGCAACGTATGCCCGCTGTTATATTACCGATATCGCGTATGGCGTTGAGGGCATTTCGACGGAGGAGGCCCGCTATCTGCGCGTCGCGGAACCCGTGCCGTGGCCCTACGACAACACGTACGGCGGCCACCGATATGGCGAAGATCACCGGTATGGCGGCCCGGACGCCGACAGGCGCAACCTGACCAACTGGACGCCGGTGCGCATTCTCGGCGATGTGCCGGTGAATCCCGATGGCAGCGCTTTTTTCAAGGTCCCCGCTGATACGGCCGTGTATTTTCAACTCTTGGATGAAAACCGCATGGAGTTGCGGCGCATGCGGTCATTCATCAGTTTTCAGCCCGGCGAGGCACGCGGCTGTGTGGGCTGCCATGAGACAGGCGAAGTTGCCGCGCTGCAACCGTCTCCGTCGGTATTTGCGGCTTTCGCGGAAGCGCCCTCGGAAAAACTGATGGCGCCCTGGGGCGACCGTCCCATCAATTTCCTGCGGGACGTGCAACCCATACTCGACGCGCATTGTGTGGAATGTCACACCGGCTTATCCCCGGCCGGCGGCCTTGATTTTGCCGGTGGCCTGATTGCATGGGACCCTGAAGTGCCTCACTATGGACATAACCGTGCGTTTGAGACCATCCTCAAGCACCACCTCGCCGCCATGTCTCCGGCACGTGAACATGATGCAGGCGTCACGCCCCCGCGGGCGTATGGAGCGATCAACAGCGAGTTGATGCGCGTGCTGGACGATGACAATCACCCCGGCAACGTGTCTCTTTCCGATGAGGAGCGGCTGCGTTTCGCCATGTGGATTGATGCCAATGCGCCCTATCACGACCGGTTTGTGAACAAACGTTCCGGGGAGCCGGTGTATTGTATCGCCGCCGATACGGAGCTACAAGGCAACATCCGGCAAGTTCACGAACGGAGCTGTGTCGCCTGTCACGACGCAGACGACATTACCCGACCGGAGTGGATAAACCTGCACCGACCCGACGAAAGCCTTTTCCTCGCCGCGCCGCTATCTTCGGCTGCCGGCGGCTTGGAACGTTGCGAACAGGTAACGTACAGCGGCACGGATGACCCGGATTATGTCTTGTTGCGCGGGCTTGTTGACGAGGCCGTGAAGCGGGCCTGGACCTATCCGCGTCGTGACGTGGCTTCCCTGAACCGGTTGGCATGGCTGTTTGCGCAAAATAATCCGGGCCGTCTGTCGGAACAAACGGCCCGGTAACCCACATCATTCTATGCGAACACTACTGTTCGGAACGGATTGGCTTATAATCCGGTGATATCGCCATCGGCATTGTCCTTGAAATCATTTGCCGTGTCAATGTCATCATTTACTTCAAAGGTCCCGGACAGCGATATCCCCCAGCTGCCGCTATTTTCAAAACGCGAATTCGTCACATGCACGCGTACCGGATACGTGCTCGTGCCGGTGATATGCACGTTGCCATTGTAGTAGCCGCCGCCAAACTCGACAATGACATGGCGAAGGATATTTGCATCAGCAGACGTTTCGTTGAAGCGCAAACCGCGCCAATATCCTTGTGTGGGTTCAGCTCCGGTAAACACGATGGGCAAGTCCGCGGCGCCAATTGCGGTCAAACTGCCATCCCGGTCGACGCTCATTCCTCTGCCGGAGCCAAACACCAGCACGGCGCCGGGCAAGATTTCCATGGCGGCGTTCACATTCACACTGGCGCCAAAGTAATACGGGACGTCTATGGCCGACCACGTGGCGGCATTGTTGACATGGCCGGAATCAATGTGCAACACATCAATGTCATTGCCCACATAGGTGGATGTTGCGTCCAGATACCGTACAATATCGGCGGATAGCACAGCAGCGCCCTTCTGATTTTCCGTAAGTATGTTTTCGGAAAACGCGGTGATTATGGCGTTGTTGTCCGTGCTGATGCCATACCCTTTGCTATGCCGAAATGTGCTGTTTGCGATTGCTACGCGAGAAGGGACTGCGGTGGTGCCCGACAGGTGCAAGTTGCCGGCGTAGTCGCCGCCGCCATATTCAATCACAACATGGGCCAGTTCGTTTGCCGAAGAATTGCTGCTGTTAAAGTGAAGGCCGCCCCAAAAGCCGGGAAGCGCTTCTGCACCGGTGAAGAAGATGGGTAAATCTTCTCCGCCTTTGGCCACGAGGCTGCCCGAAGAGTCAATGCGCAGCCGGGCGCCGGAATCAAACACCAACACGGCGCCGGGATCTATCGTGAGTGCGGCGTTTACGGTGATCCGGGCGGTTATCAAATAGTCCGCATCAATGCCCGGCCACGTTGCGTCAGCATCAACGCTCCTGCCGTCTACAAGTACGATATCGTCGTCATTGCCTTCAAAAGAGCTGGAGTCATCCAAAAAGCCGACATGTGTCGCGTCTATATTGGCGGCGCCCATCTGGTTATTTGTCAGGGCATTCTTTTCGAAGGCGTCAATGGTGATTCTTCCCGTTGCCGAGAGCCCGTACATGGCACTATGCCGGAAGGTGCAATGGTTAATGGCTACCCGTGTCGGGCTGGTGGACATGCCGGTAATATGCAGGTTCGCATCATAAGAACCCCCGCCATACTCAAAGATGACGTGCTCCAGCTGATTATCCACGGAGTTGGTATTCCGCAGACGCAGTCCGCCCCAATAGCCGCGTTCGGATTCCACCCCGGTAAATATAATCGGGTTGCTCTCCGTCCCCACGGCATACAGTCGCGCCCCGTCCTGCACAGACATTGTTCGGCCTTGTTCGAATACAATCTTCACCCCCGGCTGCAGGGTCAGTTTTGCTCCGCTGTCAACTCGAATGTTCTGCCGTGCGATATACGTACCCGCACGGAGCGTTGTGTCTTGGTTAATGTTTTCAAGTTCCGTCATAACAACCGGCAACAATGGACAGCCGGTCAGGACAATTGCCAGCATAGCGATGGCAACAACCGATGCACTTCTCAATAATTTCATCATGACTACACTCCTTAACTGTTTGTGCGTCCTATAGTGGTTCGTGATACCACCACCTGTTCATCTTTGGCACAGGATACCATCTTTGTCGTCGAAAAACAAGGGTTTGTTTACTGGCGCCTGTAGTTTGCGGGGTGATTTTACTGGGGCTCCTTGGCAACGGCTTCCGCGGCGGCGGCCATGCGATTGGCCCAGATTTTCCATTCTTCGCTTATTACATGAAGCAATCCCGTCCACGTCGTCTCATCGAACTCGTTTCGAGTCACGTTTGAGTCAAGCACTGTTTCATACAAGCTCAGCGCACGCATGGCGCAGTGGCGTGTGTCAAACTGTTGGGCTGTCTCACGTGCGGCAAACTGCATGTGCTTGCGGCGTTCCGGCACAAGTGAGCGAAATTTCATCAGCGCCGCCGTGAATTCATGGGGAGCACTGGCATTGTCAACCAAAAGCCCGTTGTGGGCATCCTGCACAACTTCATCAACAGGCGGGACATTGAGGGCTATCACGGGAACCCCGGCAGTCATGGCTTCGATGAGCACCATGCCTTGTGTTTCACTCTTGGAAGCAAAACAAAACACATCAAAAGCAGTATAAGCCGCCATCAGTTCCGTTGCGTGCAGCGCACCAACAAAGCGGACGCGCGCGTCAACATTGTATGCGCGTAAGGCCTGTTGCATTTCTGCTTGTGCGGCGCCCTGTCCGGCCACAACAAAATAGGAATCGCGATATTCCTGTAAGAATTGTGCAACGGCCTTGGCGAGAAAAACGACGTTTTTTTCCGGGGCAAGACGTCCTACATGCCCTGCTACAAAGGCTTCTTGTGGAATGTGGTGTTGCGCCCTGAAATCCTTGTGGTCATTTTCCGTATATTGCTTGGTATCCACGCCCGTGGGGATAACCGTGATGGGGGTATTCACGCCCCGGTCGCGCAGCAGGCGCATGACATGGTTGCTGGGTGCAATCAGATGGTCGCAGAGATTGGCATATCCCGTGGTGAGTTTTATTACTGCATTCGCCAGATTTCGCGCATGCACCGGCACATAGTGCGTGTATTGTTCATACATGGTGTGGTAGGTGTACACCAGCGGCAAACTGCGTGCCGCGGCAATGCGCAACGCCGTATCGCCCAGCAGAAACGGATGGTGGGAATGAATCAACTCCGGAGAAAACTGATGCAACGTGTTTTTCAGCAGCCGGGGCACCGGCAACACAACGGACAGGTCGCTCCCATTAAAATGCTGTACCGCCGGAATGCGTATGACATTCTCTTCGTGAACCGGTTGCTCCTCATACGTTGGCGCAACGATAAGCGTCTCATGTCCACTTTTGCGATAAACGTCGCTGAAACGCGCCACAGACTGGGCCACCCCACTTACGTGAGGCAAATAGGTGTTTGTTATCATTGCAATTCGCACGGTATCACAGTTCCCGAAAACATCCCTTTTTGGGGTGCGTGGTATGGGCGTCAAGCGGCTGGCCGGACGCCATTTGCGGCGCGGCCGCACGATGTGACTTAGCCCGCATATTTCACAAGATTTCTGTTGCGTCTGCGAATCTTACACCATATCAGGCGCTTTGCTTGCCCGCCGACTTCGACGTGTAATAACACGCTGTCAGCCGGCGACCTGCGCAAAACACCTGCTCTGGCGCAATCTTCACAGGCTCACGACGAAACCTGATGAAATATCCGGGTT
>SKQZ01000300.1 GCA_007118765.1 Candidatus Hydrogenedentota bacterium | reverse complement strand
TGGCGCAGACCGTGTTGTTGGCGCAGACCGTGTGGTTGGCGCAGACCGTGTGGTTGGCGCAGACCGTGTGGTTGGCGCAGACCGTGTGGAGGGCGCAGACCGCGAAACCGACGGTGGTGTGCTGCGTTGCACCGGCGCGCTCTGTGGCGCGGGTGTGCTCCGGGGTGACGGACGTGAAACTGTCGGTGGTGCGCTCCGTGGCGCGGGCGTGCTGCTGGGCGCCGGAGGCGTTCTGTCCCGACGCAATGCAGGCGGAGGATCCGCGGTGGTAATGTTTGGACGTGGCGATATACGCGGCGTTTGTGTGGGCGCAGGCGTCGTATCGCGACGTTCCGAAGCGCCGGGCCGCGAAGGCGTTGTTACACTGCGCGGCGTGGTGCGTGTTGTTGTCGGAGGAGGTGTTATGTTGCGCTGGACGGAGGGGCTGCTCCGTTCCTGTCGCACCGGCGCACGGTCAGGCGTCACCCCGCGTGGGGCGGTTGTGATGCCTCGGTCCTGCCGCACCGGCGTGCGTTCAGGGGTTACGCTGCGGGGTGTTGTGCCGCCTGTGTCTTGTCGTATCGGTGCGCGGTCGGGGGTTACACCGCGCGGGGCGGTTGTGACCCCTCTGTCCTGTCGCACCGGCGTACGTTCAGGGGTGCGCGGGCGTGGCGCGGGAGCGCCCGATTCCATGTCGCGCAACGCGACCCGTTCGGAGGTGCTGTCACTCCGTGAACGAACTCCCGGCGACTCCAAATCGCGCCTGACCGATGTTCGGGGAGCGGTCGGTGTGGCGCCGCGTTCCGTGCGTATTGACCGGTCAGTTGTCGGGCTGCCAACAGGTCTCTCTGCAACGGGAGCGCCGCTGCGCACACCGGTTCGTGTGGGCGCCGCGTCGGGTCTTCCGTCCGGTCGCTCACCCGACCTGGAGGTCGGTTCGCTACGGATGCCGCGCGCGGCCGTATCGCTGGTGCTTCGGGCACGCAGGCCGTCCCGGTCCGGCGTTGCTGCGCGTGTGGCGGCGCCTCGTTCAGGCGCACGTCCCAAACGTGTTGATTCCGGAACAAAGAGGGAGCGGTCACGGGGTGTCGCGCCGTCTGAGCGCGGCGACCGCGCCAGATACACCTGTTCCGTACGATCCAACTGTCGCACCTGTCGGGCTGTGCGTGTGCTGTCTGTTGGCGCTGTCCGTTGGTCACGTGCACCTGTACGGTCTGCGGTGGCGAACTGGCTTCGTCCGAGGTTTGCCTCAAGACGCCGTGCGCGTTCGCCCGGTCCGAACTCTTTTGTCCAGTCACCGCGCCCGCCCCGGATGGAACGGCGCGGATTGTAATCACGTGTGCCCGCAATGATACTGGAATCATAGGGAACGGAGGGACGTCGCCGCCGGTCGGGCGTTATGTTCCAGATGTTGATCTGTCGTGCAGGCGTTGATGTGAAGGTGTTGATAACCACCGTAGTCGGCGGGGCAACGTACCGCGGCCCGCTGTAAAGGTAGGTGTGTCGCACGTAGCTGGTGCTGTAACTGCAGAAGTATACACCGCCGACGGAGAAAGTGACACTACCGCTGACCCGCACCGGGCGATGATAGTAATCCACCGGCGCCCAGGCGTAATAGTTGCCAACACGCACGGAGGCCACCCATGCGGGGCTCCACACGGGGTCATAAGACCAAATCCAACCGTAACGCGTGGTGTGTCGCCAGCGACCGTAGTGCGTCGTTACGTAGGCAAAGGGATACTCATCCACCCACACATGGCCCACGGCGGGCACATAATTCCAGTAGCCGTAACGGTAGGGCACGTAATGGCGCACCACCGTGGGACGCCAGTAGGAACGGTTGTCCACATATACCCATTCGCCGTATCGGGCCAAATCATAGCGCCCCACGGTCGTATCTTGAATGACAGTATTCTTGGGGGAGGTGCGGGCGCCCTCGACAATCATGCGGGTGCGTTCATTGTTCCAGTCGTCAAACGAATCGCCTTTGGAGCGATCGAAAGGGGTTGGCTCGGAAGGCAGATAGCCGGGATCCACCCAGACGCGGGTGCTGTCCGTGGCAGTGACTTCACCGCCCTGGTCCGTTCGTACGCGGGCGCTGCCCCACCGCACCGACACCGTCACGGCGCCGGCGCCGTCAATATCAATACGCACCATGGCGTCTGCGGGGATCTCCACTGTCGCCGCCGGCGTGAAGAACACAAAATCGCCGCGGCTGCGTGTTAGACGGTGCACATAGAACGATCCGATCCAACCGCGGATATGCGCTTCCGGCGGCAACGAAACGATTTCAGCGCGGCTTTCGTCGGCCAGACGCAAAAACGAAGCGCCGGACATTTCCATCTCGGACACGCCGCTTTCATCAACCCAAAGCGTATCGCCGGGCATGACCAACGTATTGACCACCGCAGCCGACCACTCGTCTTCGGAGCCGCCTTTGACCATGGTGGAGCCGGTATCGAAACTGACCCGGCCATGCATCAGAAATTCGTTTGCGCCGGCCGAGGCGCCCAGCACTGCGAACAATGTTGCGACCGCCGCAATTGTAAGGCGTGTGTGCGTGTTCATGGGGTAATCTCCTATGTCAGTAAGTTGTGCGTTATTCAAGTTTCATTTAATAAGACGACATGCGGCGCTTTTCATTCATTTTTTTCCCGTCATATTCCTGTGAATGCCTTTTTTGTTATGATAGCGTCATAGCGACCGATAACCGGGCAAATTAACAGAAGGACATTGCAGCGTATGACACGGAAGCGAAGCGCCAAGATTATTGACGGAAAAAAGATATCAAAGCAGGTTCTGGAGGAAGTGCGTGGCGACGTGGCCGCACTGAAAAAGAAGGATATCGTACCCGGTCTTGCTGTGGTTCTGGTGGGGGACGACCCTGCGAGCCAAGTGTATGTGCGGGCCAAACGGCGCACATGCGCGGACTTGGGTGTCGCGTCATTTGCCCACAATCTGCCAAAGTCGTGCTCAGAGAAACGGCTGTTAAAGCTGATTGACCAGCTGAATAATGATCCTGCTGTGCACGGGATCCTGGTACAAATGCCGCTCCCCGGACAAATCAGCGAAAAACGGGCCCTTGAAGCGATTTTGCCGGAGAAGGATGTGGATGGCTTTCATCCCATCAATGTGGGACGGCTATTGAACGGCGAAGAATGCTTTGTTGCCTGTACCCCCGCTGGTTGTCATACGTTGCTGCAACGCTCGGGCTATGATCCGGCGGGCAAGCATGTGGTCATTGTGGGGCGCTCGAATATCGTGGGGAAACCGTTGGCGGCATTGCTGATGCAAAAAGCCGAAGGGGCAAACGCCACTGTGACGGTATGTCATTCACGGACGCGCAACATGGGCAAATATACCCGCGAAGCCGATATTCTGGTGGCGGCCATGGGCGTGCCGGAGTTCATAAAACCGCGCATGGTGCGCGAGGGCGCCGTGGTCATTGACGTGGGCGTGAACCGTATCCCCGATGCCGGCAAAAAAAGCGGCACGCGGCTTATCGGCGACGTGGCTTTTGCGGGCGTGGCCAAGAAAGCGCGGGCCATTACGCCCGTACCCGGTGGCGTGGGCCCTATGACCATCGCAATGCTCATGACGAACACGGTAAAGGCGGCGCGGCTGATTGCCAAAAGGCGGTAAGGCCATGAATCACGACAAGGGCATAGTACAGATTGGCTATAAGCGGACGGCAGCCGTTGCGGCGCTGTTGTTTATGATGGTGGTTGTTGCGGCAATCGGCTACTATGTTCGTCAGTCGCGGGTAATGGAAAGAAGGCAGGAAACGTATGCCGCGTTATTGCTGGATATGGCGGAAAACGGGATGCGGGCGCATCTGCGTGGCGCCAACTATCACCCGGAACATTTGGAGGATTGGTTTCTGGGTTTGATGGTTTCGGCGCAGTTGGGCGGCATTTGTCTTGAAGGCGATGCCGACGAACCCATTATGGCGCTGGGCATATATGTTGACGCAGAAGATGCGCGGCAACGAAACGACTATATCGAAGTACAGCGTATGGTAGATCAACTGGAAAGCCTGTCCCCCCGTCGCGGGTGGCGTCATCCCCAAGCACGCGGTGCGGGGCTTGGGCCGGGCAGGGGTGCGGGGCCGGGCGGCAGAACGTTGCCGCCGGGTCCGTTCACGTTTACATTGGCCCTTGACAAAACGCCGATGCAAGAGGCGCAGGCGGTATTGCGTTTACACGTAACTGCCATACTTGGCCTTGGCGGCGTCTGTGCGGCGTTGTTTGCCGCGTTGTTTCTGTTGTGGGAGCGGCAGATGAACCTGCATGTCCAACTTGCCGGGGCCAAAGAACAGGCTTCCCGGCAGGCCATGCTTGCCCAGCTCGGCGCCGGGCTGGCCCATGAAACCAAGAACCCGTTGGGGCTGATACGCGGCATGGCCCAGGGTATTCGTGACCAGACTAATGTGGACAAGACTACGCGGAAACGACTGGCGGATATCATTGACGAAACAGACCGCGTAACGGGGCGCATAGATAGCTTCCTCTCTTTCGCGAAACCGATCGAACCGGACGCCGCGCCTGTTGCCGCGCAATCGCTCTTTGCCGACCTTGAAGCACTTTTGCGTGACGAGGCTGCGGCCGGCAATATCACGTTGACTACGAACGCGGAGAAACTGGTGGTACTGGCTGATGCCGAACTCTTGCGCCGGGCATTGCTGAACCTCTTGTTAAACGCCTTCAAGGCGTGCAGGAAGGGCGGCGAGGTGTATTTGGAGGCCAAGCGCCATGATGATCACGGACGTATTGTTGTGCGGGACACCGGAATCGGTATTGACGCGGAAGACCTGCCCCACATCACAACGCCTTATTTCTCACGCTTTGATGAAGGGGTGGGCCTCGGACTGGCGTTGACCGAAGAGATCGTGCGTGCCCACGGCTGGCAACTAACGTTTGCTTCCGCGCCCGGAGAAGGCACTACGGCGCAAATATCGGACATTATCCTGAAGGAGCCGCAAGATGCGACATAGACCGGTTATTGTTGTGGCGGATGACGAATCCGCGCAGCGCCGATTGCTTGGCGACGCGCTTGAACATGCCGGATTCAAGCCGGTGTTGTGTGCTGATGGCGCTGAGGCGCTGGAACATGCCGGCACATGCGACTTGATGTTGTTGGATGTGCGCATGCCAAATATGTCGGGCCTTGAAGCGTTGGCACAGCTGCATGAGGCGCACCCTGATGTGCCGGTTATTCTGTTGACGGCCTATATTGATGTTCGTGACGCGGTGGCCGCCATGAAGATGGGCGCGCGCGATTACATTGAAAAGCCGGTGGATTTGGATGAATTGGTGACGGTTATTGAGGATACGCTGGGCATAAGTGTTGAAAGCGAAGAGGCGGAGTCGTTGCCCAAGGATGTGGTGGCGCAAAGCGAGGCGATGCGCATTGTGTTTCGACAGGCGCGAAAGGTGGCCGCGACGGAAGCCACGGTGCTTGTTATGGGGGAGAGTGGCGCGGGCAAGGAAATCATTGCGCGCTACATTCATGAATCTAGCGGGCGTGCTGACAAGGCATTGGTGACCTTGGATTGCAGCGCCTTGCCCGAAAACCTCATTGAAGCCGAGTTGTTTGGGCATGAGCGCGGCGCATACACCGGTGCGGATACCGCTCGCGAAGGACGTTTTGCGCAGGCCGACGGCGCCACCTTGTTCCTTGACGAGGTCGGCGAAATGCCCTTGGCGCTGCAACCCAAACTTCTGCGTGTCCTTGAGTCCGGCGCCTTCCGACCGGTGGGCGGGCAGCGCGACAAGCAGGTGAATGTCCGGGTAATCGCCGCGACCAATCGAGATATTGAGGAAGAGGTCAAGGCGGGCACATTCCGCGAAGATCTGTTTTATCGCTTGAACGTATTTCCGATCACTGTGCCGCTATTGCGTGAGCACCCGGAAGACATCCCCGCATTGGCAGCGCATTTCCTCAAGCCGCACCGGAAACAACTGGCGCCCGCTGCCGAGCGGCTTCTAATAGCACATGACTGGCCCGGCAACGTTCGTGAATTGCGTAATGTGCTCGAACGCGCCGCCATACTCGCCGACGGTGCGCGTATCTTGCCGGAGGTGTTGCCTCCAACGCTGCGGACGGTGTCGCCCAAGGCCAAGCGCAATTCCGTACTGATTGGCGACATGGCCGCCATCGAACGGCAGGCCATTTTTGAAGCCTTGGAAAAAACGGGAAACAACAAAACACAGGCCGCAAAACTTTTGGGCATCAGTCGCCGCAGTCTCATCTATAAACTGCGCGCTTATGCCGAGGACGATGATGCGTGAAAGGCGCTTGGAGAAGGGCGGACACAACAGAAATATGAAGTCGCGTTGTGAGTATCAACGAATCCAAAAGCAATAGGAAAGGACAGTCGGATGGCTCTTCTGATTTTATGTCTTGCCGCCGGAACGGGTGCGCTGATGTTTGAACAAATCCCGGGACAGGCCGAAACAGGACACATCGAAATTCACGGTGTGGGCGCGGGAGCGTTTGATGTCGCGTTGTGGCGTGAAGGCGCCTTTCATTTGGTTAAGGATTTCCGTCACCCGCTGCTGGCGCCGCGGCAGTCAGGCGTGTACAGAAACATCTATGCACCGTCCGCAGTGCGCGTTGATGATGGCTGGCGGCTCTTTTACGGGGCATGGGATGGCATTGATGTGGGCTATGACTGGATATACAGCGTACACACAAAAGATTTTATAGACTTTGGCGCCCGCGAAACGGTAATCGAGAATGGGGTGTTTCGCCATGTCTGTAATGTAAATGCACTGGCAACGCCGGAAGGCGGCTTTGAAATGATGTGTACGGTGTATCCCGATAAGAATGATCGAAACAAGCCCGCCTATTTCACCAGCCCGGACGGCATTACGTGGAACGGGCAGGAAGCGCCGTATCCGGCGGATTACAGCGACATCATAACCATCGCGGGATATCCCGATTATGATGATGCAGATATTAACGGCATGAACGTAATTTTTCGAGAGGGGGAAACGCTCCATTTGTTTTTTAACAACTTCAAAGATTTCGGACGGGTTTTCCGCGCCACGAGCACAGACGGCAAACACTTTGAGTATCAAGGCGTTGCCTTGGAATGTGATTTGGTGGTAAACGACGTAAAACGTTTTGATGCGGAGGACGGGTATTGCTGGCTTATGGGCTTGCATTTCAACCGTGAGGGTTTGTGGTATGCCTTGTCGGATGATGGCAAAACCTTTGAATCGAAGCAACCGTTGCTGACCCATGCAGGGCCGGAAGACCGCTATATTGTCGCGTTGGGGTGGGTGGTCGAAAACAACCGCTTGCTTGGTGTGCTTTACGGCGCCGGGGCTGTACCGGAACTTACCCGGAACCGCATCTTTGCGCGGTGGCTGCAAAAACGCGTCGTGTTCACGTCCAACGATGGCACGGTATGCGAGCCCGTCGCGGCCATGGGCCCGGACAGACAACTTATCCATATCCCCGAAGGGGTAG
>SKQZ01000378.1 GCA_007118765.1 Candidatus Hydrogenedentota bacterium | reverse complement strand
TTTGCGCAGGCCGCCGGCTGACAGCGTGTTAGTACACGTCGAAGTCGGTGGGCAAGCAAAGTGCCTGATATGGTGTAAGATTCGCAGGCGTAACAGAAATCTTGTGAAATATGCGGGCTAACGGCGGTTGCGGTGGTTCATGTCGCGCATGTTTATTTCCTGGCGCTGATGAAAAATGTACGAGGGGTGTATTTCCGCGAGTGGTTCGCCTACCAGCCGGTCGTCTATGTTGGAAAAAAGGTCGGATATATTCGAGATGACCGTGACATCGCGCATCGCCATGCCGCCCATGCCGGGCATCATACCGCCCATACCGGGCATACCCATGCCGCCCATACCAGCCATGCCGCCTGTGCCGGGCATGCCTCTCATGCCTGTGCCCATGCCGCCTGTGCCGGGCATGCCCCTTGTGCCCGTACCCATGCCGCCACCGAATTGCTGTTGAGGTTGGCGCATCATGGTGTTTGGACGTTGCATGCCGGTCGGTGCATGCCGCAGCGGCGGGTTTCTCAGCACGATCTTCGGCAACGCATCACCGCCGAGGGAGACTTGTTGCACCCGTTGGGTCGGTTGCTCCGCGGTGTTGGGCGGCGGTGCAGACGCCCGGTGGTGTCGTTGATGCTGTCTGACATCTTCAAGGCGGTCGGCGGTGCGTTCCCGTTCGGGATTCCTTTCGCGCCATGCTTCAAGCAAATCGGTGCGAAAGGCAGCGTCTTCGTTAAACCCCACGTTGTCCGGCGACACGCTGTTTTTGGGAACATTCATGACTTCGCCCGTGTCGGGGAAATGCACAAAATACATGGTACGCGTTTCGTTAATGTACACGTCCTGATGGGTTGCGCCATTCAACCTGATCCAATCACCGTATGCCGCCGTACTCCACGCCATGAGGGTGATCAGCGCCAGCACACCCGCCCGCAGTATGTTCTTTCGGCGATACATGGGTATCCTCCTTGTTAAAACAGAAGCATGGCTATTTATTGTGCCATAGTTTGCTGTTTGTTATGCTATGTTACCTATATGCAGAACGTATCACGGTGTTGGCGGGGTGACACGTGTGCGGCGGTTTTCTTGGCACAAACGTGGCAGGCACGGCAAGAGGCGGGTGTCCGTTGCGGACCACTCAGAAGGAGGAGTCGCTTGGCGTTGAATCTTCGAGGTGCGCGCGCAACGCTTTCTTCAGGGTTCGCATGGTATAGGGTTTGTGCAGGGCGCCCAGCAGCCCTTTGTTTTCAAACCGTTCTTCAATTTCCTGCATGCTGAATCCGCTGGCGATAATCACGCGCACATTTTCATCCAGCCGTTTCAGTTCGCGGAAGGTTTCCTCGCCGTCCATTTCCGGCATGGTCAGGTCCAGAATCACGGCTTCAATATCGCCATTCATTTTTCGATAGATATCCACGGCTTCAAGCCCGTTTGCGGCGGTTACAACGCTGAAGCCCATGTGTTCGAGCATTTTTTCGGCTACGAGGCGCAACGCTTCTTCGTCATCCACGAGCAGTATGAGCCCGCTCCCTTTCCAGTCATCGGCGGCATCGCTGGTCATGAATGTGGTTGAATGGGTGTCTTTTTTGGCGGCGGGCAAGAATACTTCAAAGGTGGTTCCCCTGCCGACGCGACTGGTCACGCGGAGTGCGCCCTTGTGTCCGCGCACGATGCCGAGCACCGCTGACATGCCCAGTCCGCGTCCGGTAACTTTGGTGGTAAAGAAGGGTTCAAACATGCGTTCCACGGTTTCTTCATCCATGCCACAGCCGGTGTCAACAACGGAGATGCAAATGTATCGTCCCGCCGGCATGTCTTCCGCTCTGAAACAGTCCGCCGGCACCTCCTTCTCGCTTGCCAGAATTTCTCCGCTTACGCTCACCGTACCGTTGCCGCCATCAAGCGCTTCGGATGCGTTCGTAATAAGATTCATAACGACCTGATTGATTTGCGTTGCATCCCCCAAGACAGGCGGCAGGTCATTTGGCAGGTCAATATGCAGGGCGGTTTTCTTTGAGATGGACGTTTGCAACAGATCGATCATTTCCGAAACAAGCGTGTTCAGATGAATTTTTTTGATCTCGAAGGCGCCGCGTCCGGAATAGGCCAATAATTGACGGCACAAGTCGGCGGCACGACGGGCGGCACGTTGAATATGTTTGACACTCTCACGCTCAGGCGCGGTTTTTTCCATCGTCAACAGGGCAAGTTCCGTATGACCCATAATCGCCATGAGCAGATTGTTAAAGTCATGGGCGACACCGCCTGACAGCACGCCCAAACTCTTTAACTTCTGTACGTGCTGTACCTGGCGCTCGAGCGACAACTGTTTTTCCTCGGCCTCAACACTTGCCGTCACATCCCAAACGAACCCGTTCAACCACAAAAGATTGCCCGCCTCGTCAAACAAAGCCCGTCCCTTGTCCTGAACATGCACCACTTTGTCATCGGCGCGGCGTATCCGATACTTGACGTCGTAGGTATTTCCGTTGGAACCTTTCTTGTAGCGGGAATACCATGTTGACAGGTCTTTTTCATGGATAACGCTGGCGTAACTGCGTTGTTGATTATCAATGAAATCCTCGGCGGGATACCCGGTTAGCCGTTCGATGCCCTCGCTGACATACAGCATGGCGCGGTCCGCATCGGCTTTGCTGCGATACACGGCGCCGGGCAGGTTTTCCACCATGGTGCGGAAGGTGGCTTCGCTCTCTTTCAAGGCGGCGGTGGTGCGTTCAATGGAACCAACGAAATGGTTCAGCATAAAGACGCCAAAAAGTAATAGCAGCGCCAAAATGAGCAGCGCCGCAAGTTCTTGCGCCATTTCATATGGCGTATAGAGACTCGCTTGCATCGCCACCAGCAGTAGATAGGTGCGCCGAAATCAGGTGGCAACAAAAATGAAGGTAACCAATATCCATGCTTTGCTGCGTCCCTCGCGCCAAAACAGCCGGGCGGCAAACAGTCCGGCTGACACTTGAAGCGCAAATATCAGGGCTAACACAGAACTCTGCAGCATGTTCCCCCCGTTCCAGGGTTGCCTCGATTTTAAGACTCCCGTTATTCCTGCACATCCCACCGATGTCACATGGCCGGCGCAACCATACGCCCCGACGGGTGACATGTTCACTCTGTTGATATAGTGTAGCAGAAAGTTATTCAGGTTGCAAGAAAAAAATGTGGGGGGCGTGCTGTTTGTTGGCGGTTGCGCTTTTTGTGCGGCAACAGGCATTTGACATTGCCCCGCCGCAACAAGTAGCCTGAGATCAGCGCACATTGCGTGTATGTCGTATGGATTTACGTTGGCGGTTGTAATCAGGCGCTTGGCGTTACAGGCATTGGTTGATCGTCGCAGCAGTAAGGCGCGTGTCATGATAGATAGGCTTACGATACTTGGCGGCAGCAGTGTATATATCCCGGAGTTTATTTCCACCGCCCTGACAAACAACATTCTGATAAACGAGTTGGTGTTGTTGGGCAAGCCGGGCCGGAAGCTGGATGCGGTGAGCGCGTTTTGCCAGCGGCTGGTAGACAAGAACGGTCATGTGACCCGCATCATCCCGGAAACCGATCCGGTTGCCGCCGTGAAAGACGCCACTTATATTGTGAATCATGTGCGTGTTGGCGGCATGAAAGCGCGCACCCGCGACGAAATGACGCCGCCGCAATTTGACATGATCGGGTCTGACTGCATGGGCGCGGGCGCGATTGTGAATGCGTTGCGCACTTTGCCGGTAGTCTTTGAGTTTGCCAAAGCCATTGAGGCAACCAATCCCAAGGCCGTGTTCATTAACCTCACAAATCCCGTGGGCATAATTGTGGAGGCGCTTCATCGGGTCACGTCCTTAAAGACGGTGGGCATCAACGATCTTCCGTATGTATACCTGCGCAAGATTGCCTTGCTGCTGGGGCACAAAGAGGAGGAGCTGCACCTGAATTACCTGGGGTTGCACGACCTCGGCTGGATACAGGACGTGAAAGTGGGCGGTGTCAGCCGCATGCGCAAGCTGCTTGACCTGGTTGCCGCCTCCGACGACGAGGATTTTGACCGGGGCCTCATAGAGTTGTTCCGCGTCATACCCACCCGCCATGCGGGATTGTACTTCCATCGCAACGAAGCGCTGCAATACCAGAAATCCTGCGCCCGATTCCGTTCACAGCTTTTGTTGGATGCCGAGAAGCGCATCCTGCGCTTGTATGCCAACCCCGCGCTGAACTCCGTGCCTGATCTTACCCGTCAACGCAATGCATTGTGGTACGAATATACCCTGGCGCCGCTGTTGCAGGCGCTGAACACCAAGACCGCCACACGCATGGTGTTGTGTGTGCAGAACAAAGGCGCCATCAGCGACCTGCCGGACAAGAGCAGCGTGGAAGTGCCGGTAACGGTCAGTCAAAAGGGATTCAAGACCGGGAAGATCGGGTTGTTGCCCCGTTTTCTCAAGGGGTTCTTTTGCGCCGTCAAGGAGAGCGACCGGCTGGCCATTGAAGCGGCGCGGCACAGTTCCTATGATCACGCGTTGCAAGCGCTGGCAGTTAATCCCTTCGTATCGTCCGTTGACAAGGCGCGGGCCTATCTCGATCGCGCCATACAAAAGGAAAAGCTCGACCTGCACTGACACCACAGGCAACAGGAAACGAGCAAACACCGCCTGTTATACCGAACCTTTTACACATGCCTGCAACGCATCTTCCAGTTCGGGATAACGCCATGTATATCCGGTCTGTTCCAGCCGCTCCGGCATCACACGGGCACTGGACAACAACAATTCCCGGCCCATGTCGCCGAGCGCGAGTTTTACCGCCCAGCCGGGCAGCGGCAGGAAGGCGGGCCTGTGCAACACGGCGCCCAGCGTCCGCGCGAAGTCACGGTTTTGTATCGGATTCGGCGCGACCGCGTTCAGGACACCTTTGGCGCGACGGTTGTTCATGCTGTGGCGCACAATGCCGACGGCGTCCTCCAAACTTATCCAGCTCATCCATTGCCGTCCGCCCCCGACAGGGCCACCCGCTCCGAGACGAAAGGGCGGCAACATGCGCGGCAATGCGCCGCCGCGACTGCTCAACACCATGCCCAGCCGCAGATGAATCACGCGAATGCCCGCTTCCGCAGCAGGCGTCGCGGCCTCTTCCCATGCGCGGCATACCTCGGCAAGAAATCCCGCGCCGCTTTCAGACGACTCCGTTAACACCTCTTCGCCCCGGTCGCCATAATAGCCGATGGCAGAGGCGCAAATGAGCGTTTTCGGTTTTTCTTTGAGATCTGCCAGAATGCGGCACAACAGTTTGGTGCCCGTTACCCGACTGTCGAAAATGCGGCGCCTTTTCTGTTCCGTCCAAGGCCCATCGGCAATGTTTTCGCCCGCCAGATGAACCACCGTACGAAACCCTTGCAACCGGTCGGCATCAAGGGTGCCCGTGGGCGGATGCCAATAGATGCGCGTGGGGTCTGATTCCAAGGTGCGCATCCGCGTCAGGCGGACCGTCTCTATGCCCTCCCCCGTCAGCTGTTTTGTCAGTGCCGCGCCAATCAATCCGTTGGCGCCGGTTATCAACACACGCACGGCAAACCTCCCTTACCATTCACTGTCGTTCGGTGAACCCCGACCTGCGCCGTTATGCGCCCGTCATTCTATTTGGCTTCGTCTATACTCGCGATAATCTTGTTCACCAGCCCGTATTCCAAGGCTTCCTGGGCGTTCATCCAGAAGTTGCGCTCACTGTCGCGGGCCACCTTGTCTTCAGGTTGGCCCGTCTCTTCGGAAATGAGTCCGTTGATGCGCTGTCTGATCTTTAATATCTCCTGCGCCTCAATACGGATATCGGCGGCCTGACCGCCCGCGCCGCCACTGGGCTGATGCAGCAGGAACCGTGTATTCGGCAATGAAAACCGTCTTTCGCGGTCGGCGCCGAGCAAAATGGGCACGGCAATACTGGCCACCCATCCCACGCCGATGGCGGTGACGGGCGAGGCGATAAACCGCATGACATCATGAATGCCATATCCCGAATCCACATGGCCGCCCGGGGACGAGATAATGACTTTAATCGGATCCTGTGCTTGCGCGTCCAGCACCAACAACCTCGAAATTACATCTTCGGCGAGTTCCTGGTTCACCTCGCCGGCCACCATGACCACACGCGACTTCAACAGCATGTGTGTCATGGGCGATTCTTTGGCGGGCTCTTCGCCGCATTGATGTGTCGCCGGTGCGTATATATTGAGAGCAGGGTCTTGTTTACTCATGGTGTTTTCCTTGAATGTGCGTTGATGAGAGACAGGGGTTTCATCGTATCCGAGCCCTCATTGTGCCACGCCCGCCGTAAATGGTTCAACAAACACACTCATTTGTCGTGTCCGTCCAGGTACCAGCTGCCGTAAACCGGCATGAAAATACGCGGCGCTGCCAAGTGGTCTGCGGCGCTACTCTATGGCATTCACATGATACAGCGTCGGCCCAAAATAAATTACTCCGGGTTAACCCTCATATTTCACAAGATTTCTGTTGCGCCTGCGAAGGTTGCGTCAGGTCAAGTGCTTTGTATAGGTCGCCGGCTGACAGCGTGTTAAGACACGTCGAAGTCGGCGAACAAGCAAAGTGCTTGAGATGGCGTAAGATGCGCGGGCACAACAAAAAGCCGGTGAAATATCCGGGTTAAACGTCAAGCGTCCAGGGCGAGCGGTACTCGCGGCGAATGAGCGCGTCCGCTTCCGGCGCATCCGGGCAGCGCATCGCCTCAGGATCCCATGTAATCTTTTTGCCGAGCCGATACGCCACATTGCCCAGGTGATTGGCTTCGGTAAGTTGGCCGGAATACGCAAAGTCACAGGTGGTTGGTTCGCCGGTCTTGCAGGCATGCACCCATTCAGCGTGATGCCCTATTGAATTCGGAATGAAGGGCTCCGGCCGCTCGAAATCCTCGAACGCGTCTTCCGGCAACAGCACGTGTTGACCGTAATTCGACAGCACCATCCCCTTCTCCCCGATAAACAAGACGCCGTCGTCCCACTTGGGAATACCGCCTTCCTGCCAGATGCGGGGCTTGTTCAGACCCTGATACCATGTCAACGCAACCGGGCCGCGTTCGCCACGCGCTTCATATTCGTATGTGACCTGCATGGACGCGGGCGCCAGCTCGGGATGCGGCGGCGGCCCTTCCGCTTCTATGGTTTTCGGATGGTCCAGTTCGAGCGCCCAGAACGGCAAATCAATCCAGTGGCTGCCCAAATCGGACATGGTGCCACTGCCAAAGTCCCACCAGCGATACCATTTCGGCCCCGGAACATACACCTCGTTAAAGGGACGTTCAGGCGCGGGCCCAAGCCACAAATCCCAATCAAGGTTTTCCGGCACGGGATGCGTCTCTTCGGGACGATCCTGCACCAGCACAATGTCATCCGCTTGCCGTGCGGCCTCTTCCGAACCGTGCCAGCCCCACGCACGCGACACCCACACATGCACTTCGCTTACCGCGCCAATGGCCCCGCTCTGTATCAGTTCCACCACGCG
>SKQZ01000039.1 GCA_007118765.1 Candidatus Hydrogenedentota bacterium | reverse complement strand
CCGGGTGGGAACGAATGTTTTTCGGCGACTATAACCCCACACATCTAAGTCTATTATGGCACAGAAAATTAGGAACACACAAACAGTGAAAAAGATAGTGACACACGTGTCGCGGTGCGTTTGATATTAAACAGTTCGAACGTGTAAAGTATAGGGGCATCAGGGGGTGTTCACACACACAAGCAAAGGTTCGTCATATCAATGAAATATACTCCCATAATGCGTACGCGTGTTAACCCGATTGCACGTCACATGTCAATAGCCATCATGAAAATACTCGGCTGGCGTGTGGAAGGCGGCGAATGCAGCCTCGACAAGGCGGTGGTTACGGCGGCGCCCCATAACAGTAATTGGGATTTACTGTATACCCTGTTGAGCGCCGCCACCTGCGACGTACCCATTTGGTTTATGATGAAACACACCTTGTTTTGGTGGCCCTTACGGATTCTGTGGTATTATCTTGGCGGTGTTTCGATTGATCGTACGGCATCGAACAGCGTCATCAGCCAGATGGTGAAAATCATACATGACAGCGATCACATGTACCTGGTGATTACCCCGGAGGGCACACGCAAAAAAGTTGCCCATTGGAAATCGGGCTTTTACTATATTGCCCACGAGGCCGGGATTCCCATTTGGCCGTGGTATATCAATTACGAGAAGAAATGCACGGGCAGCGGCCCCCTGATCTATACAACAGGCGACATGGAAGCCGATTTTGAAAAGATCCGTTCCTTTTACGAAGAGCACTGTGGGCCTATGCCCGAATGCAGACCTGCGCCACCTAAACAGGACGGCGGCGCGGACGCTCAAAAGTAGATGGTGATAGGCGTGTGCATGTTTTTCCGCTGCATACGTCTTATGAAGAAACGATATCTTTTCTGTATACCCTACGGTGTATCCATTGCTATTCCTGTTTTTTCGGCAATGGCGGTGTGCTTGGGTTTCGCTGCGAGATTAACCCGCGTTGGTCCCGTACTGAGGCATCATTATGACAGAGGTTATTCAAATACATAATGTATCGGTATGTTTCGCCAACATTCCTGTGTTTGAAAGCATCCATTTATCCATAGCGAACAAAGAAAAGATAACGATTGCAGGGCCATCGGGGAGCGGAAAGTCCACCTTGGTACGCTGTATTATGGGGTTTGTCCCGATTGCAACCGGCAGCGTTTTTATCAACAACGTGGAACTGACACCCCGCAGCGTATGGCGATTACGCGCACAGATGGCGTTTGTGGCTCAGGAACCCGAACTCGGCGATGGCACGGTGCGTGAAGCATTGACGCGCCCTTTTTCTTACCATGCAAACCGGCACATTCAGTATAGTGAAACGGAAGCATTACGCTTGTTTGATCATATCTTGTTGCCTTGCGACCTGATGGATAAAGAGACGTCTGCGCTTTCGGGCGGTGAAAAACAGCGTGTTGCACTGGTTGGCGCGCTACTATTGCAACGACCCATCCTGCTGCTTGATGAAGCGGCTTCAGCCTTGGACGAGACATCAAAAACCGCTGTCCGCGACTTTTTGACCGACCGCACTGATTTGACCATCCTTTCTGTTTCCCACGACACCCGTGGCTTTGCTTTTTCCGGGCCTGTTACGGACATTACCCGCATGACGCGTAAGGCGGCATCATGAACGCCACGGATATCACCGACGCACAGCTGGCAGCCGCCTATTTGCTGCTCCTTTTTCCATTGGCAGTGTTTCTATGGTATGGCGTTGCGCTGGTGGCGGAATCATTGCTTAGTGTTGCGCGGATGACGGTGCAATTGCTATTCGTCGGCTTTTATTTGCAGGTTGTGTTTCAATGGAATAATCCGTGGGTCAACGGCCTCTGGATTGCTGTTATGGTTATTGTTGCGGACGCCTCCATCGTGCGCGGCTGCAAATTGCGCGTACGACGGTTTGCCCTGCCGCTGGCCCTTGCATTGCTGTTGGGCGTGCTTGTTCCGTTATTGCTGTTTTTGCTTGTTATCATTCGCCCTGAACCCCTGTTCGACGCCCGTTATGTTATCCCCATCGGCGGCATGATTCTCGGCAACTGTCTACGCGCCGACATTGTGGGGGTGAGCGGTTTCTACGAAGGCATTCAGAAGCGCGAGAAGGTGTATGTGACGGCGTTGGCTGCCGGCGCCCGCCTGCATGAAGCGGTGCTGCCCTTTCTGCGGGAGGCCCTGGAAGCCGCGTTGCGTCCCACCATCGCCACCATGGCGACCATCGGCATTGTATCCCTGCCCGGCATGATGACCGGCGTCATTCTGGGCGGCGCGGATCCCATGACCGCCATCAAATACCAAATCGCGATTATGCTGGCCATCTTCACCGGCACCGCCATTACCGTGACCCTTGCCATTTATCTTACGCTCGGAAACAGCTTCACTGCCTATGGCATGCTGGACAAAGACATTTTTCAGCGAAAGAACGCCCAAAACTGACCGTGAGTTTTTTTCGCGACATAATGCACTACTGATGATCTCCTGGGTCGTGAGGGATGTAAAAGGGTTCTGTTGCTGCTGTTGAGCCATGACCATGCTGTGCGGTAGTATAACTGCACAAGGCATGATAGTTTGTGTACCGCTCGGAGAGGTCGCTATCCCCATGAGAAACCGCATCAATAGATTCGTTCAGTCCGCGCTTAGACGCGGTACTACTGAACTTTTGCCCGGCGTGGCAAAGTCGCTCTTGAAGGCGTGGACATCTGAACCCGTGTATCCCATCATAATACAGATGGAACCCACCCGCCGCTGTAATCTGCGGTGCGTCATGTGTGCGCTTACCCAGTTCTACCACAAAGAACGCGCTCCCGATATGTCCCTCGATGAATTCAAGCATGTGGTGTCGCAGTTCCCGGGAGACGCCGAACAGATCACCATTCAGGGAACGGGTGAACCGTTGCTCAACAAAGACATCATAGAGATGATCGAGTTCGCGCGCGCACGGGGTTTTCGCACCCACTTCAACACGAATCTGATCCCGCTAACCGATGAAATGGCGGAGCGGCTTGTGGCCGCCGGACACGACGAGGTCATGGTGTCCATTGAAACGACTAACCCCGAACGGTATGCCGACATCCGGCGTAATGCCTCCATAGAACGGTTTCTTGAGAACATGGGCAAACTCGCCCGTGCCAAAGAGCGGGCCGGTACAACGCATCCCAAAATCACCGCGTGTTCCATCTTAATGAAACACACCTTGGAGGATATTCCTGAGATGGTGTCGGTATTAAAGTCCTTCGGCGTTGTGCGACTGCATTTTGCCGACATGTGTACCTATCCCGAACATGACGGCCCCTTGACGCTGGCTGACGGCACGGATTTGCGCGATCAGGCATTGGGTGCGACCATGTCCCAGGACGAGATATGGGAAGAGGTTGCCAAAATAAAAGCATTGGAGGACGAAACTTTTGAACTAACGGTGCCCGGGGACTGGGGCGACCTGAAAATGGAAAAGAGCAATGACGGTCGGGTGCTGACCTGCAAAGAGTTATGGCGACTGCCATTTGTTAAGCCGGATAGTACGTTGGCTACCTGTTGTTGGGCGCCACAATTTGTCATGGGCGATTTCAAGACACAGTCATTTCGCGAGATTTGGTTCGGCGAACAATATCGGGACATGCGGCTGAAGCATTTGACCAACCGACATCCAGACCATTGTCGTCAATGTCAACAACTGATGTACACCGTTGCGCAACCGAGTCGTATTTTTGGCCCGGCCCCGGAAGGGCACCCCACTGACGAGGTGTTTATGTGGCGCTCCATCCCCACTCACGTTTTAGGTGACACTCCCGGAAAGTAATTGTTCATGCATATTGCCGCTCCCGCTAAAACCGATACCAAATTAAACAGATTGCTCCAATGGCGTGCCGGAAAGAGTCCGGGGCCTTGGCAAATGGTTGTGTTCCCGACGAACCGATGCAATCTTAAGTGCGGCATCTGCTGGCAACGGTACGCCGAGGAGACATTTGGCAAACTGGAACATACGCGCGAAGTGTCTGATGAACGCTGGCTTGAACTTGTTGAGGAAGCGGCGGCCTTGAACGTGCGCGAATGGTCTATTGCGGGGGGCGGCGAACCTTTTGTCCGTGCAGCGCTGGTCATGGAAATGTGCGAACGCATACGGGCCAATGGCATGAATGGCGGTGTGTATACCAACGGTACGCTGCTGAAGCGGGAATACATTGAGCATTTGGTAGAGATAGGCTGGGAACGACTGGATTTCAGTATAGATGGACCAACAGCCGATATAAACGACGCCATACGCGGTGCGGGTGCATTTGAACGCGCCATTACGGCGTTGCGATTGTTGCAAGAGATTAAGCAGGCCAAAGGCAAGCAATACCCCGTAGTAGATGTCCATTGCGTTCTTACGCGACATAACGCGGATAAAATGGAGGCAATGGCACACATGGTCAATGGTGTCGGCATTAAAAGCCTGGGCTTTTCGATGCTTCAGGTGGAAAGCCGTCAATGTGAACCATTTCAGCTTACGGAACAACAGCTCGCGGCGTTGCCGGCACACGCTGCCAAAGCGGCACAGCTGTGTGATGATCTTCATATTGCAACAAATGCACACACCCTGACCGCTGCGATTGACCGTATGCAGGCACGTGTGGAAAGCGAAGGACCAATCAAAGACCATTTTGTGGATGCCGGTTGTTTTGAGCCTTTCTTGTCTGTTGCCGTGCTTGCCGAGGGACAGGCCGGGCCATGCTGCGCTTTCTGGGACGAACATGCAGACAACATCCGCGACCACTCACTGGAAGCGATATGGAAGGGTTCGTGGTTCACCACCATGCGGGAACGCCTCATTCACCGAGAGTTTCCTGACTTTTGTAAACACTGCCCGTCACATTTTGTATGGCAGACCGAGGAAACGCGCCAAGCGCTACGGGCCAACATTGCCGCCCGACCCCGCCCGTTCACACCGGCGTTGTTTATGGAGGGGCTTGCACAGATACGAAAACGCGGCCTGGCCGCCACTGTACGTCGTGCCTATGAATGGATGTCCATCAAACTGCTTCGCGACAAAACATTGCGATATCTGGTTAACGCTGCTGCGGAGCGCATGGCGCGAATGGCCCGTGGCGTGGCTACTACCGCCGTGAATGTTGTAAGCAGAGCATATAAGGTTGTTTATGCAACGGTCGCCCACGGGCCGGGTTATGGCGTAATCGCCGCACGAACAGGCTTTATTAACACACGCCTCTTCTTTGCAAATCTGTTCCGTTTCACTCCTGCTGTTACGTGTCCCTGTTGTGGGTGGCAAGGAAACGGCTTCTATTCTATTGATTGCGGGCGGTTTATTGTTCCCCAGGCCTCATGTCCGTTTTGTCGGTCAGAAGAGCGGCATCGCCTGATGAATCTATACCTGCGGAAGGCTTTTGATGGTGAGGTATCGCTTGCCAATTCGGTGGTGCTGCATTTCGCGCCGGAATGGCATGTATACAATCCTTGCGGCGGCGAAGAGAACCCGCGTTATTTTGGCGCTGATTATGGGTTGAAAATATTGCGCGATCCGTCCTTTCCTTGTGTGCAATTGGACATTCAAAACCTGCCCATGCCAGACAATTCCGTGGATATAGTGTTCTGCCTCCATGTGCTGGAACATATTCCGGACGACCACCGCGCCTTGTCCGAGATACGGCGCGTCTTGAAGCCGGGCGGCAAGGCAATAATCATGGTGCCATTCATGATGGGCCAGACAAAAACAGTTGAATACGGCGGCCCTGATCCCGCCATGTTCGACCATGTGCGCGGTTATTCGCCTGTTGACTTTGCAGAGCGATTGCACATGTTTTCCGTGAACACACTCCACCCTCACGATATGCTCAGTGAGGAGAAGGTGCGCGAATACGGGATTCCAAAGGATAGCCAGATTATTTATGAATGCACCAACGGGTGAAGCCACACGCCGGGCCAGTCGCAGTGTGTCACTTGATCAGAATGGCCTGTAATACGTCCAGTCGGCATCGCGGCGCTCATCATCACACTCGGCAACTTTTTCCAGAATACAGTGCCGATTAAAGTCGCGCTGTGAAAAGAAATACGCTGACAGCAGATCAAAAGGCGCGGTGTGCAGGGTTTTGAGAAAACAGTGCCAGAAGGATACTCCCGCCTGCTTATTACCGTTATAGTCCGCGGAAACCGTGTATTGCTCACCCATATCCCGACAGATAAAGGAGAGCACCTTTCGAATGGAAGGCAACCACGCATCGTGCAGCATGATATGGCCGCCCACTTTGAGAAGTCTGTCGGCGAAAAAGAAGTCCACCAGCGTAAATTCAAAACGATGGTTGCCGTCGATAAAGATAAAATCGAACCGGGCGTTTTCGGACAGCAGGCGGGGCAGCGCCAAATAGGAGGGCTGTTCGAGCAGGCGCACCATATCCGCACATTCTGCCCGCATCACATTTGAACGCCCAATCCCCTCCCACCATTTGTCTTGATAGGGATCAATCGCAACGTGCGCGCCGCCGCCGTTTTCGGTGACCGCTTTGAGCATGAACAGCGTGGAGGCCCCGTATGCCATGCCGATCTCAAGGGTTTGCGTGCTATTTGTCCCCAATACCGCTTCGTAAAGGGCCTGACCATCCTGCAGCGGCAAGGAAGCAGGGAAAGCCGCTCGCCGCGTACCGTCGGGCGCCATAACCTCTTTTTGCTTGTAAATTTCGTCAAGGATCGTTGCAATCATTATTACAGTCGCTCCCACATTTCCCCACTGCTTTACAACGGTGTCGGCAATGTGCCCGAAACCCGCAAATAGTCTTGTAACTGCCCGGCAATTATAGCATTTCCCTCCGTTGTAAAATGCTGGTCGCAGACATAATAAATGGTGTCCAATTGTTCCTGTTGAGTTTCCAAGTGAGACACCACCGAGAACACCGGGATTTCGGCTGAACGCAATGCCTCTTCCACCATGTCAATGGCCTTATATCGGACGACTTCAAATGCGGAATCACTGGACTTGCCATGTTTTCGCAAATCCTCCGCCCAGCGTGTGTTGCACACTTCATGCAGGTGCGGAACGCAATACACGGCAAAGGCTGTGTCATGTTGTTTGCAGAGTGCGTGCATGGCCTTCACATGAGAAAGAAGCAGCGTTTGTGCCTCATACAGTTCGGGGTACCAATCGCGTCGATTGATGTCCAGGTGCGACGATAGAATGGGTTCCGCCGGATGTAACCGCACATATACAGACGGGTCAAATACGCGCAGTGTGCTCAAGGCATCGCCAAACCACGGTTTCGCGAAGGTGGAAGTTGAAATAAAGGCACGGTACGCGCTCGAACGCATCTGGAAAAAGCGTACAATTCGATATGGTGCAGTATTCTGCCGCATCAAAGTCGCCATCTGATAGCGCCAAGGCACGTAAAACGTATGCAGCGCCCTACCGACAGGAAGCAGGCAATCATCAAAATCGTTAAACAAAAACAACTGCAATAGGACGACATCCGGCGTAAGGGCCACGCCACGTTCCCGGAGCATGCCCAACGCCTGTAGTGGGCCTGCGCCGTT
>SKQZ01000027.1 GCA_007118765.1 Candidatus Hydrogenedentota bacterium | reverse complement strand
GCGAATCTTACACCATATCAGGCGCTTTGCTTGTCCGCCGACTTCGACGTGTACTAACACGCTGTCAGCCGGCGGCCTGCGCAAAACACCTGCTCTGGCGCAATCTTCACAGGCTCACGACAAAACCTGGTGAAAATATCCGGGTTAGTGAACTTGCCGTCTCAGAAGAGGAACTGCGCTCCGTCACAATTCCCGTCATGGCCATCAGAGGAGGGGACGATACCGTTGTTGTCGGTGGCGGGAATATAAAGGCGGCACTGTCCGGTTTCCAAGAGACGATTATCCCCGGAAGGGGCCATAACCGTGTTCTCGTTGATACCATGTTTCACGAGGCTATTCTTGAGTTCCTGCTGGAACATTCGCCGTAATACCGGCGGACCGGTTTGTTTCGGCCGGCGGGTGCAGATTACACTCAGTAACAAATACTGATAGGAGGCAAGGCTATGAATACGAGTTTCTGGAGATATGGCGTGCTGGCAGGGTTTCTGGTCGGTATTGCCGGACTGATGGCGGGCTGCGGCCTTGGTGAAAACTTCGGGTTGGAAAAGGTGGCCGGCGGGCTGCGATTTCCCCTGTATGTCACGTCCACGCCAGACGACGCGACACGCCTGTTCGCGGTGGAACAGAACCGGGGCCGCATCCGGGTCATTGAACAAGGCCGAGCGCTGCGCACCCCGTTTCTTGATATTGGCGACAGCGTGTATAGTTCCGGGCTGGAACGCGGTTTGCTCGGGCTGGCCTTCCATCCCGAGTACGCTGCCAACGGACGTTTCTTTGTGAATTATACCGCCCAGACATCGGAAGACAAGGTGGAATCGGTGATTGAAGAGTACCGGGTATCGGAAGACCCGTTGCGCGCCGATGTCGCCAGCGCCCGGACGCTGCTTCGTTTTGAACAGCCCCATCCCATCCACAACGGCGGTATGATGGCTTTTGGCCATGATGGTTACCTCTACATCGCGTCCGGCGACGGCGGCCCCGGCAACGACCCCGACAACCGCGCACAATCGCTGGACACGTTGTTGGGCAAGATTTTGCGTATAGACGTAGACAACGGGACGCCTTACGGCATCCCCCCGGATAACCCCTTCGTGGATGTTGAAGGTGCACGCGGGGAAATCTGGGCCTATGGGTTGCGTAACCCCTGGCGTTTCAGTTTCGACCGCGACACGGGCGATATGTATATTGGCGACGTGGGCGAACGTGCCCGCGAAGAAATCAATTTTGAACCATTTGACAGTCCGGGTGGGCGTAATTACGGCTGGAACGTACGCGAGGGGCGCGTTTGTCGGCCGGGCCAAGATGATTGCCATCTGCCGGATGCTGTTGACCCTGTTCACGACTATGAGAACCGCATCAGCGCTGCCGTTACCGGCGGCTACGTTTATCGCGGCACGGCCATACCGGAATTGCAAGGCGAGTATATTTTCGGGGATTATTCGACCGGCCAGGTCTGGGGCATGCGCCATGATGGCGCTGACGTTACAGCATTGCGGCGGTTGCCAAGTCTGCGGCCGCGCCGCCTGTTGCCGACCATCGCCTCCTTTGGCGAAGATGCGGATGGCGAATTATATGTCGTCAGTTGGCTCAGCGGAAACATTTACAAAATTGTGCCACGAAACCGCTAATGCCGTACATCAAGAATCGGTAACGCCGGGTGTGACCGGAATACCCGCAGTTTCTTGAAATCGATGCGCGAATCTGCGACACTCGTAAGGGGTCACTGCTCGCTCTTCTCGTGGTTGGCGATCACAGGCCGCTTTGTTTTTGCCCACCAAGCGCGAATTACAGCATGACCTTGTTATCCGATGCCTTTACCGAAACTGGCTCGCGCTGTCCACTGCGGCGGGCGAGCGCGCCGAAAAGGAGAACCCCTATGAGTGCATTACGCCATGGCTGGAGCGTGTTGCTTGTGTTGGCATTATTGGTATCTGTTTATACCCCGGCGGGGGCCGCGGCGGAATATGACCGATTTGAGCGGGTTGTCATTGTTCCCGGTGAAACGGACGACGCGATCCAGCTGCGTTATGTGGCATTGTTGCAAGACCGCATCCAAGAACAAACGGACGCTGCCGTTGTTGTCGGAAATGATGATGACGACCCGTATGCGTTGCATATTCGCCTCGGGCTGCCGGAGACCCACGCCGCCTTGCGTCGCAGCATCGAAAACCGACGGGATATCTCCTTTCCCGACGACCAGGTGGACCCGGGACCCGAAGGATTCGCGTTGCACCGCATAGAAGAAGACGGCAAGGCGGTGGTGCTTGCTGCGGGCGTGGACGGGCGTGGCGTATTATACGCCGTGGGCGCGTTGCTGCGTGCCATGCGTTTTGAAGAGCATGCGATTGATTTTCCAGCGTCCTTGTCACTGCGCACGTCGCCTGCCTTCCAGATTCGCGGCACCCAGGCAGGACAGGGCGCACGACCCGGAGGCGCCCGCCAATGGACTGCGGAAGAACATGAGCGCACCATCCTTGATTTCGCGCTGGCAGGTTGCAACACCATCCAGATCGAGGGGGGCATAGAATACGACTTTGTCAAGAAATATGGGTTGAAGACGCTCTTTGAGCGTACGCCGAATCAAGGTGACGGGCCTGAGGAGTGGCAGGCGGCCGAGGCCATTGGCCGCACCTTCTATCTGTGCCCCTCCATTCCCGAGGCGCGCGCGGCGTTATTGGAGCAGCACGAGGCATTTTTCGAGAACAGGCCCACCTACGACTACCTGCGGATGAAAGCCGGGGACGGCGGCGGCTGCGAATGCGACAAGTGTGCGCCTTTCGGGGCGGTGTACATCCATCTCGCCGAAGACATTGCGGAGATTGTGAGCCGCAACCACCCGGAAACGAAGTTTTTTATCAGCAACCAGAAAATGGACAACGCGGGCGACCTGGCCATGCTCGCGTATCTGCAGGAAGCGCCCCGGGAATGGGTGTATGCCTGGGAGATCGGACCGGGAAGCAACGCCATGAGCTGGTTGCCCGGGAAACGGCAGGATCATCGTATGGACTTGTTCCGCTATGGCGCCTTCGGCCAGATGGACCGGTATTTCCGGGAACTGATCCATCAAATGCCGCCCATACACAATCTGGTGTTCTTCACGAACGTTACCCACTGGATTTATTCGCAGTACAGTCTGCTCGGCCACGAAATCGAACTGAACCGGCACGACGAGCTGCCCCCCGCGTGGGACCGGGCGAAGTACGAAAAACGTCCCGACCCGGCCCTTGTCCAAGTGTACGGACGGGCCACGTTCCACGCACGGCCCCGGGACTATTACCATGTGTTCCGCGAGACGGTGCGCTATACCATCGGCGATGTGGTACACAGCGCCGGCCAGCACGACCATTTCAACAGCTGGATGTGGCAGCGGCTGCTCTGGGCGCCCAACACACCGCTTGAAGACGTGGTATATGAATACGCCCGGTTCTGGTTCGGCCCGGAAGCGGCGCCCGCCATGGCGGAGGCCCTGTTTCAATTGGAGGAAAACCTGTCCACACCGCTGGCGGACAATCCGGGAATTGACCGGTACTATGCGCTGGTGGTACAGGCCGGACATGCCATGACGCCCCGGCGCAAAGCGAACAGCCACCTCTGGCGGCAACACATGCAGAAGGCCGCGCTGGACAAGTACGCACAGTTGTTGCTGCGAAAACAGCTGGCGTTGCAGGAGCGCGTGGAGACGCGGCTTGCCCGTGCACTCGACACAGGCGCCTACGACGCGGCCATTACGGAGACACGCGCCTGGCTGGACGCGCCGTTGGAAACGGAGAGCATGGCGGCGCTCCGGGCGCAGGCAGGCGCGCTCGGCGATGAAAGCGAGGCCTTGTTTGGCGTGCGCAGCGAGGGCTACTACAACCTGGACCAGGACTTTATCGGCCTCGGTTGGTTCCGGCGGCAACTGGACACTGCCGCGGAAGCGTCGCCCGAAACGCAGCGGCGCATCCTTGAACTAATTGTGCACTATCATGACCCCGGCGAAGGCGGTTACTACGACAATGCGGGCCTGCCCGAAGCATCGCCCCGCTTGTCTTTCGGCTGGCCTTTCAGCGGCGGCCCGGTAAGCACGGAGAATCTGCCGTCACAACGACGCATGGCGTTTACCGCTGAGCACAGCCCCGGACTGACCTTCAATTACGACAATCTTGATACGGAAGCCGCCTACCGTCTGCGCGTTGCGCTGGTACGTCCCGTATATCTGGAACGCTATGCCTTGCGGCAACCTCAGCGCACCCAGTCCATATTCGCCAACGGCCAACCGCTGGCGCTCGACATCGAAGTGCCGGAATACCACGCCGAAATCTTCGAGTTTGACATTCCCCAATCCGTAACGCAGGATGGCGCGTTGGAAATCACCTTCGAGAAAGCAGAGGGGATCGGTGAATGGCCCGAACCCGACCTGTCCGTCTGGCGCAATACGGGCGGCTGGGGCACCGTCGTGTCGGAAGTCTGGTTGATGAAGCGGGATTAGTCTTCAAAGCTAAGCAGCCTTATCCGGCGCAGATCGGTTTCGGCGTCCATTTCGTCGGGCAGGTCAATGCGAAATCCTGTGAGCATGCCGTGCGTCTTTTCGGTGGGGCGAAAGCGAAGTGCGTAGGTGTGAAAGGTTTCCCCTGTCTGCCAGTTATAGCGTTGAGCGTTATGGGATACAAACCCCTCTCCGTCAAGGGCCCAGAAGAACTCCGCAGGCAGCGGGCTTACCCCCCGATACCGCACTTCCAACACGATGGCACAGTTTGCGGCCGGCACATCCCACCCGTCTTCGAAGACGATATGGGGGTCATCGCCCACCACCGTGAACCGGGCGGCGTTGTCGTGAATACCGTCAAATCGCATCGCGGCGTTGAAAGGCAAGGCGTTCACAGCGTCCTCGCTATCCAGCACCCACTCCTCAATAAGACGGCCCGCAAGCGGTTGCGGGTTCAGGCTCACGTCGACTTGGGGCTCCCACACGGCAACAGGGGGATCCGGCTTTTGTTCCCGGCGGTGCGCAGCCGCGAGTTCTTCACCCTGCAACACACTATAGGCAGTCACCTGTTCGGGGCCGGGACGGCGCCAGGTACCGGGGGGCGCGTCAGGTGCAAAAACGTTCCGGATCGCCTCAAGGTGGCCGAACCCGTGGCTACGGCTCGGCTCAATAAAGGAACCCTCTCCCCATTCGTTCCACGCCTCGATAAGAAAGAAGGGCAGGTCGTCACTGATGCGTTTCCGGCCCTCCTCCAGCGTAACCTTAAACAGTTCGGTCGTATTGTTTGTGCGCACCCATCGATGTTGGGGCTGCCGGTTATGCGCCAGCGTGCGGGGCGTACTGTCCCATCCGGATTGGGTTCCCACTATAAAGGGCAGTTGCGCCCGCTGCATAATCATGTCCCAATGCCCGGGCAATGCCTCCACCAGTTCCGCATAGGGGGCAGATCCGGGAAGACCGAAAGGGGTGGTTGTCGTCAGGTGGGCATAACTGTAACCGGTGATGGCGTCGCCGGTGCGCACGGAGGCCAGCATTTGTGGTGCATTGTGCACATGGATAAGGTATAGGTCTTCCAGTCCGTGGTCGTGGCAGATGGCGTTGAGCCGGGGCAGCACCTGCTCGGCAAAGGCCTCCTCGCCTCCGTTCGCCTCGAAAACGGACATAATGTCCCAAATCATGAGCACCGGCCGCCCGTCAATGGTGAGATAGTTGGGGCGGGTGAAGTAATGCTCGACCATGTACGTGACCATTTCGACCAATGCGGCGGAGGAAAAATCCAGCGGTTCGCGCCAATCAAGTCCATGATTGCACCAATGAATGCAGAAGTCCATCTGTTCATTATAGTCGGCTTCCAGGAAACCTTTCTCAAGAGACCAGATCAGCCGGGTCTCGCCGGCGTTCCAATACCAATCGAAGGCAAACCACGAGATGCCTGCTTCGATAGCCCAGTGGATATGCCAGTCGTTAACCTCCGGCAACGAATCGTCATAGAAGCCCAGCACCGGGCGTGGATGGGCAAATTCGGCGATGAGCCGCCATTCGCTTTCCTCATCGTGGTTGCTATAATCGTAGTCCGTCGTGCCCGTATTGCGATACCAGCCCGGGAAAATGTAGACGCCCACCCGGGCGCTCGTCTTTATGGGGCGGGGCGACGGCGGGCTGTCGGGCAGGGGCGGCGCCAACGCGCGAAGGATACACGTCTCCCCCACGTCCGCCACAGGGCATGCTTCCTCGAAGGGTGGGCGTGCCTGTCCAAGCCAATCATACGCCGGCAGCATCCAGCCCCGGACACCACGCTTCTTGGCAGCGACGACACATGTTTCGAAGGCGGACGCCGCATTGTCTAACGACCCCGCAACGTTTCGGAATTCCAAGCCGGTCATCATCAGTGGCTTGTCCGGCATACCCGTGATGCCGGCCCCTTCGAACAGCGCGTCCATGTATGCGACACCGTCATCCATTACGAGGTCGGGATGGTACAGCAGGTTGATATAATCAAGGTCAGACTGAAACAGCGCCACAGCACCAGATAATCCGGGGACACTGGGGGGTGGTTCCGGCGGAAACAGGCCCACGCCCACCAGCGCATCCGATCCCACAGATTTTATCGCTGCCGCCATGCGATTGCATACCGCCACACGATCTGCTTTCGTGGTGGCCTGACCATCAACATCATGCAGCGTCACCTCGTCGGCACAATGCTGCACACAGAGCTCATAACCGAACAGGGCGTTTATTGGTGCGCCCGCATCCCGCAGCGCAGAAACGAACTCTTTGAGCCGGGCCTCGCAAAGAACCACGGCCTCATTGCTTGGCAACAACCCATCCGAATCACGCGAATATTCCACGTCCGCATTCTCCGGGCAGCCAACCGGTATACACATGGGCAACACCAACAACGCCTGCATGCCCTGGTCCCGTACCCGTCGGAGAAATAGCGCCAGATTGTCCAGATACACCGATGAGATCTCGCCGTTGGCATCAAAGGCCTCAAAGACACTGATCGGTACACGCACAGTGTTATAGCCGTATGCCGCCATGAACGCCAACGTCCTGTTGGCACGCTCCAAATCACCATGTTCAGCATTGAACAGGAAAGGGGAGACGCTTGAAGACGGCGCGTCATTGAGGCCGATATGGGTGAATCCTGCGGGGTAAAATGATTCGCCGGTAACACGGTCATAAAACCCGTGAATGCCGTCCCCTTCCGGTCGTGTCCCGATACGATGGCCGACGGGCGCTCCCGCCGCAGCACAGGCCGTCATTATAATCAAGGCGATGCTACTCATGGTGTTCTCCGTTATGCAGGGGTATCACACACAACCCCTGCTGCTTGTCAGCATACTGTAATACATATCGGGTGCGAAGAAAAAGCAGTACACCTTCCGTTCGTATTGCCTAGCCCGGATATTTCATCAGGCTTCGTCGTGAGCCTGTGAAGATTGAGGTAAATAGGGACAGTCGCCTATAATCATCCTTCCGCCCTTTCTTTTTTGGGCTTTTTTGAACCACGCGGACGACCTACGGGTAGGGGGCGCAGGCGACACCCTGCAATACGCTCCATTTTGCTTATAAAACT
>SKQZ01000147.1 GCA_007118765.1 Candidatus Hydrogenedentota bacterium | reverse complement strand
TTTGCTTGCCCGCCGACTTCGACGTGTAATAACACGCTGTCAGCCGGCGGCCTGCGCAAAGCACCTGCTCTGGCGCAATCTTCACAGGCTCACGACGAAACCTGATGAAATATCCGGGCTAATCTTTCCATGCGGTGAGGTCAAACCGAACGGCGCTGCCCGGCAAGGTGGTGTGCCCCGGCCATATTTTGCGTCCGGGATAAATGGCGGTATTGATGCCGGTGTGCACGTGATCGCCGATAATTGCGCCCAGTTTTGTGCGGCCCGTATCCACAAATTCATCATGCATCAGCGTCCGTATCGGTTGTGCGTCATGGCGCAGGTTGGCTGTGGTGGTGCCACATCCGAGATTGGCATGTGCGCCAATGATGCTGTCGCCCACATAGTTCTGATGCGGCGCCGCCGCCCCTTCAAAAAAGATAGACGCCTTGATTTCGCTTGCCTGGCCGATGCGACAATTTGGCCCAAGAACAGTATACGGTCGAATCCAGCAATTCGGGCCCAAACAACACTCCCTGTCAATATGTACCGGTCCGTCTATAACCACGCCGGGACGGATGATTGTGCCTGCGCCGATATACACGGGTCCGTTAATGCTGACCATCGGATCGGGTTCGATTTGGATGTCCGGCTTCAGGAAATGGTCGAGCCAGTAGGCGGTCGCTTCAAGCAGATGCCAGGGATAGCCGATGGACAGGTAATAGCCATTGCCGCGCACGGCATAAAAGGCGCCTTTTTCGGCCAGGGCCTGCACGGCATCCGTTACCTCTATTTCGCCCCGTGGTGATGGCGTCAAGGTTTCAAGAATGGCAAACACGTTGCGGTCAAATTTATACGCGCCCACATTGGCCAAGTTGGAGCGGGGTTGCTCGGGCTTTTCCTCAATATGCTTTACGCGGTTTTTGGCGTCCACCTCAAAGATGCCAAAACGTTCCGGGGTATCCACTTCATGGGCTAGCGCGGCGTTGTCGAATGTTGCCAATCGTTTCAGGTCTTCCGGGGCATACAGGTCGTCGCCGTTTAACAGCAGAAAGGGGCCGTCGACCGCCTCCGCAGCCTGCAACACCGCATGACCCGTGCCCAGTTGTTCCCGCTGCTCAACGTAGCGCAACCGCATGTTGCCGAAGGCATCGCCGAATTGTTCTTGAATCATGTCGCCCAAGTAGCCGACCACGACGATGACTTCGTCCACAATGCCTTCCAGCGCACGCAATTGACGTTCCATCAGCGGCGCGTTCATTACAGGCAACAACGGTTTGGGTCGCGTCAACGTTAGTGGCCACGTGCGCGTGGATTGGCCCGCAGCCATAATGACAGCCTGCATAAGGACGCCCTTTCATTGTTTGTGGTGTGTGCTCTATTTTACCACAAGGTTTACCATCTTGCCGGGCACATAGATTTCCTTGACAATTGTTTTGCCTTCAATATGCGCCTTTATCTTTGCATCGGCTTTTGCTGCCTCCAGGATCATTGTCTTGTCGGCATCGGGCGGTACACTTATCTTGCCCCGCAGTTTGCCGAGCACCTGCACCGGTATTTCAATGGCATCTTCCACCAGCAGCGTATCATCGTATTCGGGCCACGGCGCATAGGCCTGCGAATCCGCATTGCCCAGCCGTGCCCACAGCTCCTCCGCCATGTGCGGCGCGAAGGGCGCCAGCAGCAGGACAAACTGTTCCATGGCTGTTTTGTCCAGGGCCGTGGCCTTGGTGGCTGTATTAACAAACTCCATCATGCGGGCGATGGCCGTGTTGAACGACATGTTCTCAATGTCATTGGTGACTGCCTTGATGGTTTTATGCAATTCACGTGCCATGTTTTCATCGCCGCCTGTAACCACAATGCGGCTATGCAATGCGCCGTCGTCAGCAATGAACAAGGCCCATGCGCGACGCAGGAAGCGATATACCCCCTGCACGCCTTCTTCTGTCCACGGTTTGTCGCGTTCGAGCGGCCCCATGAACATCTCATACAGCCGCATGGCGTCGGCGCCGTATTCCCGCACCACGTCGTCCGGGTTGACGACGTTGTAGCGCGACTTGCTCATCTTTTCGATCTGGGCGCTGATTGGTTCACCCGTTGCCTTGAGTTTCCATGTGTCGCCGTCGCGTTCCACTTCGTGGGGATAATGGTATTTGCCTTGGTTGTCCTGGAAGGAGTAGGCGAGGATCATGCCCTGATTGAAAAGTTTCATGGCAAATTCGTTGGTATGCACATAACCGGCGTCATACAACACCTTATGCCAGAATCGGGAATAGAGCAGATGCAACACGGCATGCTCCGCGCCGCCGACATACAAATCAACGGGCATCCAGTATTGTTCGGCTTCCTGTGAAAAGGCTTCGTTATCGTTGTTGGGATCGCAAAACCGCAGGAAATACCAACAGGAACCCGCCCATTGCGGCATGGTGTTGGTTTCCCGGGTGACGGGCGCGCCAGTTTCGGGGTGGGTGGTATTTACCCAATCTTCCGCCCGCGCCAACGGCGGCATGCCGTCTTCAGTGGGGCGGTAGTCGTCCAGTTCCGGCAGCAATACCGGCAGGTCTTTCATGGGAACCGCCTGCACGTTGCCGTCGTTGGTTCGCACCAGCGGAAAAGGCTCGCCCCAGTAGCGTTGCCGTGAGAACAACCAGTCGCGCAACTTGTAGTTGATTGTGCCGTTGCCCAGGCCGCGCTCTTCCAGCCACGCGGCAATTTTTTTCTTGGCATCGGCAACGTTCAAACCGTCCAGAATCTGGGAGTTCACCAATGTGCCGTCGCCCGTATAGGCTTTTTCTTCAATGTTGCCGCCGGAGATGACTTCTATGATGGGCAGATTAAAGGTCTTGGCAAACTCGTAGTCCCGTGTATCGTGAGCGGGCACCGCCATAATCGCGCCATAGCCGTATTCCGCCAACACATAATCTGCAATCCAGATGGGCACTTTCGCATCGTTTACCGGGTTTATCGCATAGGCGCCGGTGAACACGCCCGTCTTGGTGACTTCCTCTTTCATGCGTTCCTGGGCGCTTTTTCGTTCCGCGGTCTTGATGTATGCCTCCACGTCCGGGCGCTGTTCTTCTGTGGTAATGCGCTGTGTTAACGGATGCTCCGGCGCCAACACGCAATAGGTGGCGCCGAACAGGGTGTCGGGCCGCGTGGTAAACACCGTGAACTGCTCGCCCGAGGCTGCCACGGTGAACACCACATCCGCGCCTTCGCTACGACCAATCCATTCGCGTTGCATCGCCTTGATGCCTTCCGGCCAGTCCAATGTATCCAAATCGGTCAACAGCCGTTCCGCATACTCCGTGATCTTCAGCATCCACTGGCGCATGGGACGCTTTTCCACCGGATCGCCCGTTTCCACATACTTGCCGTCCTTCACTTCTTCATTGGCGAGCACCGTGTTCAATGCGGGACACCAGTTCACCGGCGCTTCCACTTCATACGCCAGCCCGCGCTCGTACAGCACCGTGAATATCCATTGCGTCCATTTGTAATACTTGGGGTCGGTGGTGTTGATTTCGCGGTCCCAGTCATAGGACAGGCCGAGCCGTTGTATCTGTCGGCGAAAGGTGTCGCAGTTGCGGTTGGTAATAATCGCCGGGTGCTCGCCCGTGCGCACGGCATGGCGTTCGGCGGGCAATCCGAAAGCGTCCCAGCCCATCGGATGGAGCACGTTAAACCCGCGCATGCGCTTGTATCGCGCCAATATGTCCGTGGCGGTATAGCCCTCGGGATGTCCCACGTGCAGCCCGTCGCCGCTGGGATAGGGGAACATGTCCAACACATAGTACTTGGGCTTGTTGTGGTCTATTTCCGCTTTGAACGTTTTGTTCTCAAGCCAGAATTGCTGCCATTTTGTTTCGATGGCTTCATGATCATACGCGGCTGTCATATTGTGTGTCTCCATAGCAAATCAATGTTGATTCGGGTTGATGCACAAGGTTGTTGCAGTGACCGTGAAACAGTGGCTCGGCAGAGCCCGTGGTTTCTGCAGGCATGTTGCGCCGCTTTATTCCCCGGCGGCTTCTTCTTCCGGCTGCACACCTGCCAACGCCATTATCTTCTCTTCCGCCTCTTCGGGGAACGTAATCAGTTCATCCAGAATGGTGGCCACGCGAACCGGATCCGCGTGTACCAGCTCCTGGATAAGACGCAGCACCAACCGTTTGGTGCGCGGCGACGCGCCCGAAAAATCAGTAAAGATGCGGTCAAGATGGGTGGCGTAAATATCAAAAATACGCCGCTCATTTGTTTCCGTCGGCGTACGCGGCTGTTCCTCATACGGATACAGGCCGGTTTCTTTCCAAAAGGCAATAATATCCTGCGCGTCTTCCGCTTCGCGCAGAGCAAAATGTTCGCGCAGTTTGGCCCGGGCCGCATCCAGCAACTGGCGCAAATCCGGATACAACTCGCCGGTATCCAACAGCCCCTCGCGGTCCAGTGTGGCCACATGCGCCGATTTCAGATACGCCGTATAACTGAACCCGCGAAAGTGTAAACGGGGCAGGGCATTTACGCGCATGAAACCGTTTTCATCGCACAGCACCACGCCCCGTTTCCCCGGGATATTCCACTCCACTACGTCCAACTCGGCCGTGACCCGCGCACCGCTTTCCATCACCATGGGATCAAGCGAATACCGGGCGAAGCGTCGTTCTGCATTCGCCGGGTCAAGGGGAAGGCCGTCATACACGATGCGCGTATCAGGGTATTGTCGCAAATACAGGGCGAACAGGTTGGTAATGTCCTCCATCGCCTTCACCCCGCGCAACATGCCCGCGCTGTCATTCACCTGCCCAATCTCAACAACCATGCCGGTTGCCCTGTCCGGCGGCTCCGCTTGTTGACTATAAATGGCAAACTCGCCCAACTTCGAAGCATCGCCCGAAATGCGACAGGAAAAAACGTCTTTCCCCTCTTTGTAGGTCGAATGCCAATTCACGGTATTGCCCAGCGAAAACGCCCGAAAACGCCCCTTGCCATATTTCCCGTGAAGCATCCGTTTCCGTTGGCGAGTGCGGTTGTCCTGTCGTTTCCAGGAGCCGCCCAAATTACGAAAGACCAAAAGCGCGTCATCATAATGCAGACCGTGTCCATTGTCCACGATCCGGATTTTTTCTATGCCCTGCAATTCGTTTTCAACAAATTCAACGCGTGTTTCCGTCGCTTCCGCATCCAATGCGTTCCAGATCAGCTCCGCCAAGGCCACCAACGGCTTGGTCTGGGCAAGCGTCTCCAGATGGTCTTCTCGTACTTCAACAGTTATGACTTTCACGAATAAGTGTCTCCCGCTTCGCATCAGGGGAATGATGAGGCGGCGCAGCACGCTCGCTGCAATCACAACAAGCCAACGCCGCAAACCATAAACGCAATGATAACACTACCCTCCCCATACGGACAACTTGCCGCCAAACCAATGACGTGACACGATAAGGAAGCCGGAAAGCAACAAAGATGGGATGTGTTTTACAGCATCCGCCAGCGCACAGTGCGTACACAACACGCATCGAAAGTGCCTGTCGCAAAAGGAAGGGCGCCGGGGCCGCGCATATTCGCGTCCCCGGCGTCATGATCACGCACTGTCAAAAAGGCAACCTTAACGCCTTCTTTGTATGCCGGCGACCGACAACAAGACGAGCAGGCTCAAGCCCACCAACAACCAGTCGCCCAAGAGGCGTTTCAGTCTGTCTGTGGGTTGCTCACCGGAACCGCCACAACCGCCGCAACCAAGGCAACCGTCGGTTGTATCATCGTCCGTATCGTCATCCGATTCACCTTCACGCGGTTCACCCTCATCCGGTTCGCCTTCTGGTTCACCTTCGGTCTCGCCTTCGGAAAGACTGCACCCATCGTCAATGGTAATGGTCTGCGTTGCAGAGAAATCATCCAGCACATAAGTAATGACGTATTCGCCCGGCTGGAACAGGAAATGGTTATGGAACATCTCGCGGGTCATGGCGATGGTGTTGTTAAACGCACCGCCGAAGCCATCATTTTCCGGTCCGTCAATATACGCGACGCGGATGTAATCGGTCAAATCGCGCTCGCTGCATGTCTCATAAGCGATGACACCGGCAAAAGCGTCCGCTATGGCTTGGTGGGCAGCATCGAAGTTGTCACATTCGATGGTCACACTCGGATCAGCGACATCAATTACCGTTTCAAGGTTACACAAGCCAAGCGCCACTTCCAGTTCCCATCGTTCCAGATAGCCGTTGCCGTTGAGGTCGAGGGCATCGAACTCGTCCCGTGTTAGCCCGGAGTCCTCAAAACTTAACCGGCCGTCTTCATCGGCCAAGTCATCAAAGTTATCCAACAGTTCTTGTGCTATATCCACATCTTCTCCTTCGGGTTCGCCTTCATCTTCTCCTTCGGGTTCGCCTTCAGGTTCTCCTTCGGGTTCGCCCTCGGGTTCACCTTCGGGTTCGCCTTCTGGTTCACCTTCGGGTTCACCTTCTGGTTCGCCCTCAGGTTCGCCCTCAGGTTCGCCTTCTGGTTCGCCTTCTGGTTCGCCTTCCGGTTCGCCTTCGGGTTCGCCTTCCGGTTCGCCTTCGGGTTCGCCTTCCGGTTCACCTTCGCCTTCGGGGGCGTCCGGTTCATGAAATACTTGCAGATATGGATAGCCATTATTCACGCTATAATCGGTATCTTCTTCCCACACCTCCTCAAAGTTCCAATTAACATACGTGTTATCCAAGTAAGGATACGTCATGGCTTCTGTTGAGCGTCCGGCGCCGCCAGCACTGGAGGATTGACCGCTGACACCTATGTCCCAATAACTATGTGAAGGTACAGTGCCATCATTACGTTGTCCTACCAGTCCCCCGACATGCGTTTCGCCCGAAACGGCATTTGCCGCATAGCATTTGTCTATCACACCCCGGTGGTCGCCGACCAAACCGCCGACCAGTTCGTCACCAGTTACAGCACCCAGTGCGTAGGATGATGCAATAATACCAGGGATTGTTTCTGTGCCTATTGGGTTTCCGAAGTCATCGTAGCGTGTGATTATGGTTGTGCTATTCCATCCTATCGCACCACCTACCGACTCTTCACCTACCACCTCACAATTGGAATAGCATCTGTCAATAATTCCTTGTGCATTTTCTGTGGTGCTTAGCGGATTATTCAAGCCCACCAAACCACCAACATAGTATTCGCCCGTTACACTGCCCGACACAGAACACGCACTGATAACACTTAAATTATCGCCCGCCAAGCCGCCGACCCGGTTCCTGCCGGCAACCACTATCTCGGCAATACAAGCGCTTATTGCGCCAGCGATGTGCCTGCCGACAAGACCGCCAACTGTGTCTTGTGTCCCTGTTACAGAAGCATCAACGGTGCATGCTGTTATCGTACCGCTGTTTCGTCCGGCAAGCGCGCCAACGAATGACCGGCCATATATCTGCGCATCCGTTAAGTGGACCTGATGAATATGGCCCGCAGCGCCTATAGATGCAAACAACCCGACATTCGTGCTCCCTCCCCGATTAATCACCAACCCGTCAATGCTATACCCCTGGCCGTAGAAGAATCCCATAAAGGCTCCAAGC
>SKQZ01000003.1 GCA_007118765.1 Candidatus Hydrogenedentota bacterium | reverse complement strand
CCATGGGAATGTTGCACACTTTGGACACGATGGGCACGGTACGCGACGCGCGCGGATTGGCTTCGAGAATATAGACGGTGTCCTCGGCAATGGCATATTGGATATTCATCAGGCCGCACACTTTTAACTCGATGGCAATGCGGCGCGTGTATTCGTTTATCGTCTCAATATGCATGGGCGGCACGCTGATGGGCGGAATGACACAGGCGGAGTCGCCCGAATGCACACCCGCCAATTCAATGTGTTCCATCACGGCGGGAACAAAGGCATCCTCGCCATCGGCTATGGCGTCGGCCTCCACCTCAATGGCGTTTTCAAGGTACTGGTCAATAAGGATGGGCCGTTCGGGCGTCACCTCAACGGCCGCCGCCATATATTCGATCAGCGTGTCATCATCGTACACGATTTCCATGCCACGCCCGCCGAGCACATAAGAGGGCCGCACGATAATCGGATAACCGATGCGGGCGGCAATGGTCAGCGCCTCGTCCGTGGTCACCGCCATGCCCGCCTCCGGCTGCGGGATGCCCAATTTGTCCATCACGCCCCGGAACCGGTCGCGGTCTTCGGCAAGGTCTATGGTTTCCACGCTGGTGCCGAGAATGGGCACGCCCGCCGCCTCCAGTTCGCCGGCAATGTTCAACGGCGTTTGTCCGCCAAACTGCACAATGGCGCCCTCAGGCTTTTCTTTCTCATAGATGCTGAGCACGTCCTCAACGGTAAGCGGTTCGAAATACAGCCGGCTCGACGTGTCATAGTCGGTGGAGACCGTTTCCGGGTTGCAATTGACCATGATCGCATCGCACCCGTTGTCTCGAAGCGAAAAGGCGGCATGCACACAGCAATAATCAAACTCAATGCCTTGACCGATACGGTTGGGGCCGCCGCCGAGCACCAGTATTTTTCGGCCCTCCTGGGGCGGCACGTTATCCGGCGCGTTATAGGTGGAATAATAGTAGGCGGCGTCCTCAACACCACTTACCGGCACCGGCTCCCACGCCTCTACCACGCCTAATTTGATGCGATGGGCGCGGATGCGGTCTTCGGGCAGTGCCAGCAGCTGCGCCAGATACTTGTCGGCGAATCCGTCTTGTTTCGCCTGAATAAACAGATCATCCGGCGGCAATGCGCCCTTATGCTGCAACAGCGTCTCTTCCAAGGTCACCAGTTCGTGCATCTGCTGCAAGAACCAGCGGGTGATCTTGGTGCGCTCGTATACCTGTTCAACCGTTGCGCCTTTGCGCATGGCCTCGTAAATCTGGAACTGCCGCTCACTTGTAGGCAGGGTGATCATGGCCATCAGCTCTTCCAACGGCAGTGCGTTAAAGTTTTTGGCAAACCCAAGCCCATAGCGGCCTCTTTCAAGGGAGCGAATGGCTTTTTGGAAGGCTTCCTTGTAATTTTTGCCAATGCTCATGACCTCGCCCACTGCGCGCATCTGTGTGCCCAGTTTGTCTTCAATGCCCCGGAACTTTTCAAAGGCCCAGCGCGCAAACTTCACCACCACATAATCGCCGGAAGGCGTATACTTGTCCAGTGTGCCGTCACGCCAATAGGGTATCTCGTCCAACGTCAAACCGGCGGCAAGCATTGCCGACACCATGGCTATGGGGAATCCGGTGGCTTTGGAGGCCAGCGCACTGGAACGGCTTGTGCGCGGATTGATTTCTATGACGGTAACACGGTCGCTCACCGGGTCGTGCGCGAACTGTACATTGGTGCCGCCGATAACCTCTATCGCCTCCACAATGGAATAGGCATACTTTTGTAACCGCTGCTGCAACGCCTCCGGCACTGTCAGCATGGGCGCGGTACAGAAAGAGTCGCCGGTATGTACGCCCATGGGGTCCACGTTTTCTATGAAGCACACGGTGATCATCCGGTTCTTGGCGTCACGGACCACTTCCAACTCAAGTTCTTCCCAGCCCAATACCGATTCTTCTATCAACACTTGTCCGACCATGCTCAACGCGATGCCCCGCGCCGCCACTGCTTGCAGTTCCTGCAGGTTATACACCAGCCCGCCGCCGGTGCCGCCCATGGTGTACGCGGGCCGCACCACCACCGGGTAGCCCAGCCGCCCCGCAATCGCCTCGGCCTGTTCCACGCTGTACGCCAGCTCACTGCGCGGCATGTCGATGCCAAGCCGGTCCATGGTCTCCTTGAACGCGCGCCGGTCCTCCCCGCGTTCGATGGCATCCAGTTTTACCCCGATTATCTGCACTTCGTATTTGGCCAGTACGCCCGCCTTTTCAAGTTGCGACGACAGATTCAAGCCTGTTTGGCCGCCAAGATTGGGCAGCAGCGCGTCCGGCCGTTCCTTGGCAATGATTTTTGTCAACGTCTCCACATTAAGAGGTTCCACGTAGGTGGCGTCCGCCATGCCCGGGTCGGTCATGATGGTGGCAGGATTGGAATTCACCAACACCGTCTCATATCCCAGCGCACGCAACGCTTTACAGGCCTGGGTGCCCGAGTAGTCAAATTCACAGGCTTGTCCGATAATGATGGGCCCGGATCCGATAATCATAATCTTGTGGATGTCATCCCGTCGCGGCATAGTTCGATTCCTTTCGTGGATATAACTGGCAAGCGTACCCTGGCCTGCTGTTCCCGCCACACTGTTGTTGCATCTCACCCGACGCAATCTGCGCAGGCTCACGGCGACACCCCGGTGAGAGATGCGGGTTAGGCAGGCTCGTGCTGACAGACAGGCCGGTAAAAATTTCCGGGGTATCGTCGCGCACATTAGACGGGAATCCGCGGGTAGATTTCAAGTTGCAAACACGCCCGTTTTTCTGACGCGATCAGTCGTGAAGGGCGGGGCAACAATCATGTTGGCATGTTTCGCCTGTTTCTGCTACACTTAGCCAAATCAGTACGTATGAATAAGAGCCAGGAGACGACTTGATGCACAAGAGCTTTTTTTTCGCGGTGGCGGCAAGTGTTCTGTTTGTAGGCGCCGCCACGGCAGACTTGAACGGGCGAAGCATTCAATTAACCACGGGCGATCAAGCGGGCGTGCATGTGCCTGTGGAAGTGGCGGTGGACAGCAACGACACACCCGCCATGATCAGTGTGGCCTGCGCGGAAACCGGTGCGCGCCATGCCGCCACACTGCGCACGGGCACATTGACTTTTCTTGTGGAAACACTGCCCGCCAACGCCGACAGGGACTTAACCATCATGACATCGGAACGCCCGGACAACGTGCCGCCCCGTGTGATAATCACAAAGAAACCCGGCGATGATGTGCTGGACGTGCATATTGACGGCGTACATTTCACCAGTTATCACTTTGGCGGACAATGGCGCAAACCTTTCCTGTGGCCGGTAAACAGCGAAGGCGGCGTCGGCATCACCCGCGATTATCCCATGGACGATTCGTCCACGCCACGGTTGTCCCGCGACCATGTTCACCACAAATCCTTTTACACCGCCTATGGCGACCTGAACGGCCATGACTTGTGGGCCGAAGGCCCCAACGCAGGCACCCAGCGCAGCGGCGAGGTCACGTTTGGTTCCGGCGATGCCTATGGATGGATTCGCGCAGCGAATGTGTGGGAGGACAGAGACGGCAACCCGGTCGTTAACGAGACCCGTGAGTACCGTTTCTATGCCACACCGGAAGAGGCCCGGTTTTTTGATGTGCGAGTTGTGTTTGCCGCTGATTTCGGCGAGGTGTTGTTCGGCGACACCAAGGAAGGCGGCATTGTCAGCGCACGCATGCGTCCGGACATCAGCCACGCCCGCGCCGTTATCACCAATGCGCACGGCGATCAAGGCGAACAGGAGACGTGGGGCAAGCCGTCGGCATGGTGTGACTTCTCCGGCGACGTGCCAGATGTCGGCTGGCGCGGACTCGCCATTTTCGATCACCCCGACAACCTGCGCCACCCCACCAGCTGGCATGTGCGCAACTACGGATTGATGGGCGCCAATCCCTTCGGCTATTCCTATTTTGTCGAACGGGAGCATAATCAGGGGCTGATCCCCGACAATGGCGACTACACCCTCGCCGGTGACGATACACTGCTTTTTAACTATCGCATATATGTGCACAGCGGCAATGTCGAAGAGGCGGCGGTGGCCGAACGGTATGCCGACTACGCCGCACCGCCGGAGGCGACGCTGATTGATTAACTGATAATACCTACGTCATCATCCCCTACTTACAGGGCCGAGTCACCTGCGGCGTCGTCTTTGCAGCGGCGCCGCGTCTTTTTTCTGACGACCGCGCCTGTGCTATTCTGTTGTACACAGTTGTAACAGGTACGACCTGCGAATGAGGAGAACCGAGCGATGCATCTGCCTGAACGGCCGCGGCGTTTGCGGCGCAATGCCACCCTGCGCCGGATGACGCGGGAAACACGATTAGCCGCCGACAATCTTGTGTTGCCCTTGTTCATACGGGACACGGACAGGGCACGCATCCCCATCGCCAGCATGCCGGGACAGTTTCAGTTGGGCATCTGCGATGCCGCAGATACGGCGGATGCAGCGGCAGACGCAGGCATACCGGCAGTGCTGCTCTTTGGCATTCCCGAAACAAAAGACCCCGTCGGTTCCGGTGCATGGGCGGCTGACGGCGTAATATGTCGTGCCGTGCGGGCGATCAAGGAACGGCGGCCTGACCTCTGTGTCATCACAGATGTGTGCTTGTGCGAATACACCGACCACGGACATTGTGGCGTTATCAACAAGAATCGGGACGGCGTGCCGGATGTGGACAATGACGCCACGGTGGACCTGCTGGTGAAAGAAGCCATGGCCCATGCCGATGCCGGCGCGGACATCGTCGCGCCCTCCGACATGATGGACGGGCGCGTCGGCGCCATTCGCGATGCGCTGGATGTGGCAGGACAACAGGACGTGGCCATCATGGCCTATAGCGCCAAATTTGCCTCCGCCTTTTACGGGCCGTTCCGCGATGCCGCCGAATCGCCGCCTCAATTCGGCGACCGCCGCTCTTACCAAATGGATTGGGCCAATGGCAACGAAGCGGTGCGCGAAATTGCATTGGACGTGGAAGAAGGGGCGGACATTGTAATGGTGAAGCCCGCATTGCCATATCTGGACATCATCGCCCGGGCGGCGGATACGTTCAACATCCCAATCGCCGCATACAATGTATCGGGCGAATATGCCATGTTCAAGGCCGCCGCCGAAAAGGGCTGGCTTGATGAAAAAAGCGCCGTGCTTGAAGCGCTGCACGGCATCAAACGCGCAGGCGCCACCCTTATCATCACCTACTGGGCCACGGATGTCGCGCAATGGCTGCAAGAAACCGACTACCCCTGAACCAACAGAACGACACGCCTACAGGGGCGCGTGAATCCAATAGGCATGCAATGGTAAACATAGTTGGCATGATGTATTTTCACCGGGAGAAGAAAGCATGATACGTGAGAACTCAAATCGGCTTTGGGAAGAGGCACAGCAGGTGCTGCCGGGCGGCGTCAACAGCCCCGTGCGTGCCTTCAAAGGCGTTGGCGGCGCACCCTTTTTTGTGCGCAGCGGCAGCGGTCCATACCTTACGGACGCCGACGGCAACAAACTGATTGATTATGTGTTGTCGTGGGGGCCGCTTGCGGCGGGACACGCCCATCCCGCAGTGGTGGCGGCGGTGAAAGACGCCGTGGAAAAGGGCTTCGGATTCGGCATTCCCACGGAAATCGAGACGCAGTTGGCGCACAAAATCATACGCCATTATCCGAGCATCGAACAGATTCGCTTCGTCAACAGCGGCACCGAAGCCACCATGAGCGCCATACGGCTGGCACGGGGATACACGGACCGGGACATCGTCGTCAAGGTGGAGGGCTGTTATCATGGGCATGTGGACAGTTTGCTTGCGGAAGCGGGCAGTGGCGTGGCCACTTTCGGCCTGCCGGACAGTCCGGGGGTGCCCGCCGCAGTAACGGAAAGCACGGTAATCGTGCCCTATAACGATCTCGACGCCGTCAACGAAGTCTTTGCACGGCACGGCGATAGCATTGCCTGCGTCATTATCGAGCCTGTTCCAGGCAATATGGGCGTCATCACCCCGGAACCCGGCTACCTGGAAGGGTTGCGCAGCCTTACCCGGGAACACCATGCCCTGTTGTTGTTTGACGAAGTCATGAGCGGCTTCCGCGTGGCGTTGGGCGGGGCGCAAGAGCAGTATCATGTTACCCCGGATATCACCGCGCTGGGCAAGGTCATTGGAGGCGGTCTGCCCGTGGGAGCGTATGGCGGTCGGCAAGAGATTATGGCCCATCTCGCCCCCGCCGGGCCGGTGTATCAAGCGGGCACGCTATCCGGCAATCCCGTCGCCATGAGCGCGGGCCTCGCTACCATAGAGGTTATTGAAGCGCCCGGCGTGTTTGCACAGATGGTGGCCCGTTTAACACAACTGAACCGTGAACTTGGCGCAATCATGAGCGAGGCAGGCATTCCCGTTTATCAGAATCAGGCGGGCGCCATGGCCGCCCTCTTTTTTACGGATATTCCAGTGCGCAATTTCAAGGATGCAAAATCTTCGGACACGAAACGTTATGCGGCCTGGTTTCATGCCATGCTTGAAAATGGCGTGTATCTTGCCCCTTCGCAGTTTGAAGCCGGTTTCATCAGCTGTGCCCATGACGATGACGTAATCGCCCATACCCTTGACGCCGCACGTATCGCCGTGCGCACGTTGTAGCGGCGCCTTGTGTATTGTCGGCCCGACACACGCAACCGGAACAACAAAGGCTAGGCCCAATTCATGAACGCGATAAGACAGATGAAAGCAACCCGAAGACGCATCCTGCGCATCTTGTATAACCGGTACCTTGAGGATCCGCTGGCCTCAACCGACCCCTATCAATTCTTTGAACAGCACAACCTTACCCGCAATGACCTGGTGGTAAACATTCACTATCTGCACGACAGCGGACTTGTGGAATTGCTCATGGGATATGCGCCGCCCCTGTTCTCCGGCGCACGCATTACGGCAAAAGGCATTGACGTAGTGGAAAATCCCTATGAGTTCAACCTGCGTTTCCCTGCCGCCGACAATGAAGAAAAAGGCGCATCGGATTCCTTGCCCGCGTTGGTGGAACAGTTTACACGGCAAGTGGAACAAGCCGCATTGGATGGCGAAACACGGCGCACAGTGCTGCGGGACGCGTGGTTTCTTCGCGAAGAACTTGCGCGCCCCCCGGAGCGTCGCCGCAACGATGTGATACTTGCCGCCTTCAGCTGGATGGAACGTCTTGTGTCGGGCGCCGACGTTGTTTGTCAGCGCCTGCTGCGTGAAGCCCGCGCACGACTGGATGAAATATCAACCAACAGCCCGTAATGAGGCGCGCCACTTTGCTTCACTGCTAAGCGCGCACTTTGTAACATGCCTATTATCCAAAACATAAAATCCTCGTCGTTGCGAACAACGTGACGCGATCTCATTATATCGTCATCGCGAGCGCAGCGACGCGATCTCATGTCCCAGATTGCCGCGTCGAGCTACCTCCCTCCTCGCAAAGACGATTGTTTTGGTGTGATAATAGTTTCATTAAGTGAATCGCCACCGCAGGTG
>SKQZ01000441.1 GCA_007118765.1 Candidatus Hydrogenedentota bacterium | reverse complement strand
TGGAACAAATGATGAATTTCCAACCAAAAATCAAGTAATATACAATTGTGACCTGCGTGGACACATGTCCACTCCTACAGGACAGGTGACCTTATTATTTGTCGCGCTCGTTTTACATGGCCGTATGCTGCTGCGGCGTATGTCACACCTCTGAGACAAGCGCCGATAGCCCTATTGTTTACCTCGTTCACCACACCGCGCCCGTAATTCCCGCAGAATATCCATAGTGATGCTGTTTGACCTTTTCCTGCGTACAGCCGAACACTGGTATCACTCGCTTATCGCCTGCAGCGATCAGAATTGCACTAACTATACCGGCGCCGCCGTACGCCGCATCAACTTGAAAGGGTTGTCCACGGGGAGCACCGGCAGGGGGTGGGGTAGGCGGTGAGATTATTCGTGGGCTTTGGGTTGGTTTTGGGGTTCATCTTCTTCCTTTACCGCCAACACCTCTGCCAACGCGGCTGCCAGTAACCGGGTGATTTCATCCTTCGATAGCCCGGCCAGTATCGCCCGTATGCTATCGATATACGACGTATTCGCGTTTGTTGGTGTGCCTTTTACTGTGCTCTCGGCTTCATGATGCGCGTATCTACCTGTAATTATTGGGTTTAGCGGGAATGGCGTGGGGACTTTTAATCCGGTGGCCGTGGGTTCGAGCCCCACCCCGTTCACCAGTCTTTTTCAGGTGGAGACTTGGGTAAACAAGCGGTTTGAGGGGGCGGGAGGGGGGACGTAAAGACGGTGGCTTGTGAAAGTCCTTGGGTTTATGACGGAGCGGGGCGAACTCTATGAACCTTACGCCGTTTGTGATGTGCTGGATGAATCTCGTGCGGAAAATGGGTCACAATGGATAGCCCGGATATTTCACCCCGCCGTGGCGGGGTTGCGCCTGCGAATCTTACACCATATCAGGCACTTTGCTTGCCCGCCGACTCCGACGTGTACTAACACGCTGTCAGCCGGCGGCCTGCGCAAAGCACCTGCTCTGGCGCAATCTTCACGGGCTCACGGCGAAACCTGATGAAATATCCGGGTTAAGCGCTTGTGTCAGTGCGTCGCGGGCGGTGTCAAAGGTGCAGTGTTCAATGTGGGTATTCCCCACGCGGACGTTCGGGCTCTGCCCACAGTTCTCCATGCAGAATGTAGCGTTTATCTCGACACGGTCTTGTAGCCCGGTACGCTCCACATAGTGGACGAGTTTGCGCAATAGTTCTTGTGATCCGTTAAGGAAACAGGTGGTGCCGACGCATACACGCACCTGCACCTTGTCTTCCTGGTCGCTGTCGGTGACGGTGAGGTCGAGTTCGTGCAATCTGCGCCGGTGCTGATAGTCCGTGTGCAGGGCTTGATGTGCTGCGTGTCCGCCTGCCTCACCGTAATGCTCAGCATAAACAGCGGCCAGTTCGGGGTTGTCCTGCGCCTTATGGAAATCCATGGTGCGGTCGTGGTCGTAGATGGCCTTGGTGCGTTCCCGTCGCGCTGCCGGATTGAAGGAGTGCGGTTGGCCCGCACCACAGACACACCCACCGGGACACGCCATAACTTCCACCAGATGATAGGGGCAGACGCCGTCGCGAATCTGTTTTGTGACGGCTTCCACGTTGGCGAGTCCCTGTACGATGGCCAGGCGCACTTCTGTATCGTTCACTTTCACAACGGCCTCGCGCAATCCTGCCTCGCCGCGCACTTGATGGAAGTCCACCTGTTCCAGCGGTTTGCCCTGGACCTTTTCCACGACATACCGGAGCACGGCCTCGGTGACGCCGCCGCTGACCCCGAAAAGCACGCCTGCGCCACTCTTGAATCCGAGGGGTCTGTCGAAGGATTCCGGCTCAAGGTTCTGCAGTTGTAAGCCCACCTGCCGCAGCATCAGGCCGAGTTCAGCGGTGGTAATGACATGGTCCACCTCGGGCTTGCCGTCCTTGTTGAATTTCTCCTGCTTGGCCTCGAATTTCTTGGCTGTGCAGGGCATGACGGATACGACGACCAATTCTTTTTCTTCCAATGGAAGGTGCTTGGGCAGGACTTTGCGCGCCACGGCGCCGAACATTTGTTGCGGTGACTTGCAGCTGGACAGATGTGGCAACAGCTGGTGGTGATACTGTTCGACATATTTCACCCAGGCCGGGCAGCAGGAGGTGAACAGAGGCAATGTTCCGCCGGTGTTCAGCCGATTCAGAAACTCTTCGCTTTCCTCCAGCACGGTCATGTCTGCCGTAAAGGAGGTGTCGTACACCTTGTCAAAGCCCACAGCCTTCAATGCGGCCACGGCCTGACCTGTCGTGACGGCGCCTGCCGCCATGCCGAAATATTCGCCGAGACCCACGCGCACGGCCGGCGCCATCTGTGCGACAACGACCTTTTGCGGGTTGTCCAAATCCGCCCATACCGCATCAATCTCCGGCTTCGGCGTAAGCGCGCCGGTGGGGCACACGGTGGCGCAGAGGCCGCAGTGTACGCATTCCACGGCATCCAAGTTGTGGCAGAAGGCGGGCATGACCGCGCTGTCCGCGCCGCGGAAGGCGAAATCAATGGCGCCGACGCCCTGTACCTCGTGACAGGCGCGTACGCAATCACCGCAGAGCACGCATTTGTTGGGATCGCGCACCAGCGAATGGGCGGAGCGGTCAATGGCGCGGGGCGTATGCACCGGTTTGTAGCGCAGCTTTTCGATGCCCATGCGCTCGGCCAGTTCGCGCAACCGGCAGGTGGCGCTGCGCACACAGGTCGGGCAGTTCATATCATGGTTGGCCAGGAGCAGTTCAATCGAAATCTTCCGAATATCGCGCACCTGTTTGGTGTTGGTTTTCACGCGCATGCCGGGTTCAGGCGTTACGGAGCAGGACGCATTGACGCCGCGCCCGTCAATATCCACCAAACACAGGCGGCACGCGCCGTAGACGCTCAGGTCGGAATGGTAGCAGAAGGTGGGGATGTCAATGCCGGCCTTGCGCGCCACCTCAAGGACGTTGCGTTCGCCTTCTATGGGCACTTCGCGGTTATCAATCCACATGGTGTTTTGGGTGTCTTGCATAGTGTTATTCATTGGGCGGCTCCCTGTATGATGGCATCGAAACGGCAGCTGTCGAGGCAGGCGCCGCATTTGATGCAGGTTTCCTGATTGATGACATGGGGTTGTTTCTTCTCGCCGATGATGGCGTCCACCGGGCACTTGCGTTTGCAAACGCCGCAGCCGATGCAAAGTTCCGGGATAATGGACGGGGTCGTGAGCGCGGTGCATACAGCTGCCGGGCAATGCTGATCGAATACGTGTGCCGCGTATTCCTCCTTAAAATAGTGCAGGGTGGAAAGCACGGGGTTTGGTGCGGTCTTGCCCAAGCCGCACAGCGACCCGACCTTCACGGCACGCGCGGTCTGCTCAAGCACCACCAAGGTGTTGGCATCGGCCTCGCCGGCGATAATCTCGTCCAGCAGCGCGAGCATCTGGCGCGTACCTTCACGACACAGCACGCACTTGCCGCAAGATTCGTTTTGCGCAAATTGCATGAAGAAGCGTGCCACACTGACCATGCAGGTCTGGTTATTCATCACAACCAATCCGCCGGAACCGACCATGGCGCCCACGCTTCCGAGCGAGTCGAAGTCGAGGGGCAGGTCGACGTGTTCCTGGGTCAGACAGCCCCCTGACGGGCCCCCGATCTGGACTGCCTTAAAAGGCGCATCGGTGATGGCGCCTTTGCTGTCGGTGACGCCGCCTCCTATTTCATAGACAATCTCTTTGAGTGTGGCGCCGAAGGGCACCTCAATAAGTCCCGTGTTGGCCACGTGCCCGGTGAGGGCGAAGGTCTTGGTTCCGGGCGAGTTCTCTGTGCCTCGTGCCCGAAAGGCCTCCACGCCGTTGCGAACAATCAGCGGGATGGCGGCAAGTGTTTCCACATTGTTTATCACCGTAGGCTTCCCCCACAGGCCGCTTTGAGCCGGGAAGGGCGGTTTCGGCATGGGCATGCCGCGCTTCCCTTCAACTGACGCGATGAGGGCGGTTTCTTCGCCGCACACAAAGGCGCCGGCGCCTTCCATCACATGCAGGGTAAAACTAAAGCCGCTGCCGAAAATGTCCTCGCCCAAAACGCCGAACCCGCGGGCATCTTCCAGTGCGCGATAGAGACGTCTTACGGCCAGCGGATATTCCATGCGCACATAAATGTACCCTTCACGCGCACCGATGGCCCTTGCGGCGATGAGCATGCCTTCAATAACGGCGTGGGGGTTGCCCTCCATCACGCTGCGGTCCATAAACGCGCCCGGGTCGCCTTCGTCGCCGTTACAGATGACGTATTTTTCGTCTCCCGGCTGCACACGGGTGAGTTCCCATTTGCGTCCCGTAGGAAATCCGCCGCCGCCCCGACCGCGCAAACCGGAACGAAGCACGGTGTCGCACACTTCTTCAGGCGTCATATCGCAGAGTGCGCGCCGGGCGCCTTCATAGCCGCCGTGCGCGACGTATTCACGTATATCCTCGGGATCAAGTGCGCCGCACTCTTTCAGCACGGTCCGTTCCTGCCGTTGATAGAAAGGGATGTCGTCTTTCGTCTTTTGTTTCTTGCCGCTCTTGGGATGCACATACAGCAGCCGTTCGACCACAGCCTGTTCTACCAGCGTGGTTTTCACAATCTCGGCCACATCGGCAGACTGCACCTTCGTATACAGGATGCCGTCAGGTTCGATGGTGACCAGCGGCCCCATCTGGCAGAATCCCTGACAGCCGCTCTTGGACAAGTACACGTCTATATCACCGGGAACATCCGCGTCCAGTGTTGTTGTAACCGTCAGGTTGAGCGCGTCGAGCTCTTTTAAGAACTCATCTCGCACATCCAGCGCGCCACCCGCCACGCAGCCCGTGCCGGCGCAGATGACAATACGCCGTTTTACCGACTTGATGGCGTCTGCGTATGCGGTTGCGGCATCCTGCAGCAATGTTGTGGGGTGTGTTGTTGTAGTCATGCCTCTTTCTCCTCTTCCAGTATTTTATCAATGACGGTTGCGCATGCGTCGGGGGTCATTTGCCCGTGTACAGCGTCGTTTATCATCAAGACCGGCGCCAGTCCGCACGCGCCGATGCAGGACACCGTTTCCAACGTGAATAACAGGTCATCTGTCGTGTTTTTTTCTTTGCTCAGCCCGAGTTTCTTGCGAATGGCCTTAACCAGTCCCTCGGAATTTTTGACATGACAGGCGGTGCCGTCACACACATGGATGACATACTTGCCTTTGGGTTCGAGCGCGAAATGGGCATAGAAAGTTGCCACTCCGAACACACGGGACGGCGGCAGGCCGAGCGACGTGGCCACATAGGCCAGAGCCTCCTTGGGCAGATAGCGGTATTCCGCCTGGACTGCCTGCAAAATGGGCACCAATTTCGCGGGATTGCGCTCATAGCGCTCGAGAATCTCGCATATCTTTTCAAAGTTTCTTACGGTTGTTTGCTGCATCGTAGTGTGTTCTCCGTTGTACTGGCTATTGGTAAATGACTTCAGTAACCACAAGGGCTTCTTGGTTGCATCTATATACAGGTAATGCTCGTTTCTTTCAGGTACCGCGTTTCCAGTGCATTGGCCACGCGCTTCACAATGTTCCGGCGTATTTCCAAGTCCATGGGCAGTTTGGGGTCCTGGTGTGCCTCGTTGATACGGCTGCCCACGACAAACTCGATGATGTCGCTCTCCATAAACAATTGCGCCAACCGCGCTGCCGGGTCATCGCTAGTTGCTGTTGTTTGCTCTTCCAGAATCTGCGCCACACGTGTGAGGGTCAGTATGCCTTCCGTGATCAGGTCTACGCCCTCCATTACGGACAAAGGCGGCAAGTCCCGCGACATAGTTTGTAAATCCAACCGCACCGGCCTGTCCAACTCACGGCTTACAATGGTGCAGGTCGTGCCACCGCAGATAACGCGTGTGCCGTCATAATCAGCAAGCATGCGGGCATATTCACCGTCACGACTCTTGTCAAAGGGCGGCCCGGTGAGGGCGATCAGCTTGCGGGGTCGCCGGAAATAGATGACGCCGCAGGTCATGTCGTCCATGGCGCGTTGGCGTGTTTCTTTTGCCAAGGCTTTTCGCACCACCGCATCGGCCAGATCGCGCGCGGAGATATGCGGCGTTGCGGCAATTTGTTCGCGCACAAACACGCTCAGATTTCTGTGGCGCCATCCGAGCGGGTATTTCGGCGAGCCGAGCCCGGCCTGTGTGATGCCGTCGCTGACAAATACAATGCGGTCTTCCGGCTGTATCTCCGTGCGTGCGAAGCGCAGTATTCGGTCGCGCCATTTTGGCGAGGCCATTTCGCGACGGGGAATGGACTGTGTCTCGCCGTTGCGCAGAAATAGGAAGGGCGGATTGTCCATTTCAATGATCTGCACTACGCCGTTGGCCGCGCAGTCCACAATGGTGAAGGTGGCGTAACTGATTTTGCGTACCTGACATACGGGCAACGCGTCCATGATTACCTCGGCGGAATGGCGGAAATCCATGTCGCTTACCATAAACTGCAACGCCATAGTGGCGGTCATTCCAGCCAGAATGTTTGCCTTTACGCCGCTGCCGAGTCCGTCCGACAAAGCCGCGATGACGCGGCTGCCGCCGTTGTACTTCTGCGACTTAAACACGTCGCCACAAATATTCTGTCCGTGTTTGCGGCGTTGACTATATTCAACTTCCAGGAAAAGGGAGGCGTCATGTTTCATGGGGCTTCTCCTTTTCCGGTGGACGCGGCGGCATACGGCCGTCGTCGGCGGTGTAACCCTCGGCAATGCTGCGCAACAGGATTTCCGTATCGGCCACGTGTTCGCCCAGCATGCAGGCGATTTCCTGCACTGTGGACAAATTGCGCCGGATGACCTCTTGTGCGCGTTGCGCAATCTGGTCGCGTTGCAGCTCTTGCCGGGTCACATCCAGTATGACCGCGCCCACAACTTGGTGTGGTTCCAGCGAAAACACCGTGATATTCAAGAGTCGGTCACCATAACGGTAATGATCGTAATGTATCTCTTCGTTGCTTGCCAGCACATTCTTAAATATGTCTGTGAAGGGCAGCACCTTCGCCAACGAGCAATTGTTCAGCCCCGGGCAGGCCTCATAGATCATGGCGACCTCTTCGCCGAACATTTGCGCGAAGCGCTCATTGCATTCAATGATGCGCATTTCCGCATTCACGATCACAACGCCGGAGGGCATGCAGCGCAACAAGGCGTTTGCTTTGTTGTGCGCCAGCTTGCGCATGTAGGACACACACATGGTGGGTTCGGCTTTATTTTCAAGCATCGCTGCGGCAAACTCGCGGCAGCTGTTATAACCGCATCCGGAACAGTTCAGTTCGTCCTCGGGTTTCTTTTTGCCGACGCGCATCAGTGCGTCACGCAGCTGCGCGGGGTCATGGTCGGCTACGGCAACCGGCATTGCCTGGTACTGTTCTTCTATGGTCACCCGCGGTTGGCGCTGCAACGGGTGCTGCGGCATGGCTACGCGCTGCTCCACTTGCAGACGCTTGCCCAACAGCGCGTTTTCAACCGAGGCGCAGGGACCGCCCACGCAACCGCCTTCACAGGCCAGCGCTTCAATAAACACCGGCGTATC
>SKQZ01000025.1 GCA_007118765.1 Candidatus Hydrogenedentota bacterium | reverse complement strand
TCCGAGGCTGTACGTGCTGCTGCGGCAGAGCACCCTGAAGTCGAACATACAGCGTCCGAGCTGGAGGAATTGCTGTCGGACATGCTGTCGGCGGATATTTCCCTTGAAGCGAAGCGTTTTATATGTCGCATGCTTGGCGAAATTGGCGCTTCGCGTTCGGTGGAGGCGCTGGCGGCACAGCTGACGGATGAAGCGCTTTTCCACACGGCCCTGGCCGCCCTTGAACAACATCCCGGCAGCGACGCGGCAGCCGCCATGGTGCAGGCGTTGGCGGAGGCTTCCGAAGATGCGCGTCTGGCGATTGTGGAGGCCCTCGGGCGCCAGGGACACCCTGATGCCATCGAACCCTTGACCGGTTTGCTCCAAGATGAACAGGACGCGATGAGGATTGCGGCGGCCAACGCTCTCGCTGCTATTCAAGAACCGGAATCATGCCGTGTATTGCTAAGCGAAATAGCCGACGCCGATGACGCACAGCGGCTACTGTTGGCGGATGCATTTTTGCGTTGTGCGGATGTATTGTGTGAGACGGCGCCGACGGCGGTCGAAGGAGTATTGGAGCAGCTGTGGACCGAAGACGCCCCGACACACGTGCGGATTGCCGCTGTTGGCGCGCTGATGCAGTGTCGGCCGGACCGTGCGCCAAACCTGCTGCTTGAAGCCTTGCAGGATCCGTGCCCCATATATTCGCGTGAAGCATTGATGCTGGCCCGCCGCACTACACCGGATGATACGCTGATTGGAGTGCTTTCGGCTTTGCTGGACACCGCGCCCGACGAGCGCAAGCCGGCGTTGATTGATGTGTTTGCGGAGGTTGCGGGTCCATCGGTTACGACGAGCAGTTTCCCGCCTTTGTTAAAATCAGAAACACCGGCGGTACGACGCGCCGCGCTCAACGCATTGAGCGTGTTGGGCGGCGGAACGAAGGTGGGATTGTTGCTGGAACATGCCACGACGGGACCTGCCGATGAGCAACGTATAGCGCGCGAAGTATTAACTCGGATGCCCGGCACAGGAACGGATGCGCGACTGCTGGAGATAGCCCGCGACCAGCGTGCTGAAGAAGCGCATCGGCTACGGGCCATTATTGCGCTGGCAGAGCGTCGTGTTGAAGAGGCGTCGCCCACGTTGCTTTCATTGGCGGCTCATGCGGCGCCGTCCGTGCGCGAAGAGGCGGTGCGTGCATTACGCACCCTTGCGTCCCCCGAAATGCTGCCCGATCTGCTTGGACTGATTGTGCCGCGCGGACTTGAGCCCATTCGCGAGCAGTTGCCGATGACATTGGCACAGACCGCTGAACGGATACCGGAGCCCGAGATGCGCGCTCAACCGATAATTGACGCACTGGATGCGGCAACCCGGCGGGAAGAACGCATACTATTGCTGGAGACCCTTGGACTTATTGGCGATGAACAGGCTTTTGAAGCGGTGCGCAGTTATCCCGAAACAACGGATATTGATGTGCGACGCGCCATGGTAGCCGCTTTGGTACGGTTTCAATCGCCTGCCGCGTTGGGTGAATTGCGCGCCATTTTATTCACCGAACGCAACCCGGAAATCCGTGCCCGGGCATACTCCGGCTACATTTCGGCGCTGCGCAATGCCACTGAGTTGGCGCTGCATGAGGTAAACCCGCATGTGCAGACAGCGTATGAGCAGGCAAAAACCGTGGCGGCGAAGCGTGACCTTGTGGCAGCAGTTACACAGCTGCCCTCTTTGACGACAATGCAACTTGTTGCCGAACTGGCCGATGGCGATGAGGTGTCGGCAGAGGCTGTTCGTGCCCTGTTGCGAATTGCCGCCGCCCTGGCGGGCGCGTACCCGGAAGAAGCGCGGGAACATCTGGAAGGCATTATCGCCCGCGAGGATGTGCCGGAACCCGTAATTGCCGAGGCCCGCGAGGCACTGGCGTTCATGGGACGCTTTGAGGGATACATCATGTCGTGGGCCCTTGCGGGGCCCTATTATGAGCCCTATGTAATGGCGGAGGCCTTGTTCGAGTATTCCTTTCCGCCTGAAGAAGACCCGGACCTCGGCAACTGGCGCATATTGCCCACCTTGCCTGACGCCGAGCCGCCGTATGCTCTGGAGTTGGACCGGGTAGTGGGCGGCAACGAGCGGGTGGCGTTTTTGCGCACCACCATTCATGCGCCCGAAGCGCAGGAGGCGGTGCTCGAATTGGGCACCAACGACGGATGCCGCGTCTGGTGGAACGGCACGCTTATTCACTCGCTTAACGTGGGCCGTGCGCTTACGCCCGGCGAGGACACGTTGCCGGTGACGATAGAATCGGGCGAGAACGATCTGATGATCGCCGTATTTCAGCATGGCGCCGCCTGGGGCGCTACGGCGCGCTTGGTGACCCCGGACGGCCACCCTGTTCCGGGACTCCGGTATACGCCCGCTTTACCTGCGATTTAGCGGCAACTCACGATATAGCAGGGGCTTGTCACAGGGCTATATCCCGTTGGCGCTGATATGGCACAATACCCCCGTACCTGATACGGACAGGGCACGGTGTCGTAGCTGCGGAGTTGCGGTATGGGAACAGTACATACAGACGTGAATGAATTGGTGGCGCGGTGTGCCCGGCAAGGGGGCACGCTTGCCGTGGCCGAATCGTGTACCGGCGGGTTGATCGCCCATCTTATTACGAATGTGCCCGGCGCTTCCGCCGTCTTCCTGGGCGGCGTTGTGGCGTATGCCAACGAAACAAAGGCCGGGACGCTGCATGTGCCGCAGGAACTGCTGGCCGCCCACGGCGCGGTTAGCGAACCGGTGGCGTTGGCAATGGCAACCGGGGTGCGCCGCTTGTTAGGGGCGGATTTCGGCATTGCCGTCACGGGAATTGCGGGGCCTGGCGGCGGCGTGCCCGGCAAACCGGTGGGCACCGTGTATTTGTCCGTGGCGGGACCAACACGCGAGCGGACGACGCGCCGTATGTTTACGGGCGACCGGGCCGCTGTAAAGGCACAGACCGCGGACGCCGCACTGGCGTTGTTACTTGAATCCATGGAGTCATTATGAGCGCTGATTTCGTCCATTTACATACCCATTCGCACTACAGTTTGCTGGACGGACTTATCAAGCCCGGCGAGTTGCTGAAGGAATGTGAGCGATACGACATGGAAGCGTGTGCGCTGACCGACCACGGCAATCTGTTCGGACTGCTGGAGTTTTACAACAAGGCACAGAACAGCGGCGTCAAACCCATTCTCGGCTGTGAGATCTATGTGGCGCCCACGGACCGGTTCGACAAGTCCGGCAAGAGCGCCAAAGAGGCCTGCAACCACTTGGTGCTGTTGTGTGAAAACGAAACCGGCTACCACAACTTGTGCAGACTGAGCTCCCTTGCCCACCTGGAGGGCTGGCACTATAAACCGCGTGTGGATATGGCGGCGCTTGAAGAATACAAGGAAGGCTTGATTGCGTCGAGTGCCTGTCTCAGCGGCCGTATCCCGCAGCTATTGTTGGAGAACCGTCTGGAGGCGGCAGAGGCGGCGCTAGACCAGTATGTGGGCATTTTCGGACGGGATAACTTTTGTATTGAATTGATGAACCACGGCATGCCCGAAGAGGAACAGGTTAATCCCATGTTGTGGGAGTTGGCGGAAAAACACGGACTGACCGCCATCGCAACCAATGACGCCCATTATCTGCAACGGGATGACGCCGAGGCGCATGAGGTGTTGTTGTGCCTGCAGACCAAAAAGGATCTGCAGGACCCGACACGGATGCGTTTCCCCAATGAAGAATTCTATGTGCGCTCCCCCGAGGAGATGATGGGGCGCTTCTCGCGGTGGCCCGATGCCGTGACCAATACCAAGCGCATTGCAGAGCGCTGCAATGCCACCATGCCCACGGGGTTGCGGCTGATTCCAAACTTTCCCGTGCCCGAGGGCTACACGAAGTCGGCCTTTTTACGCGAAAAAGTGATGGAAGGGCTTGTGCGCCGTTATGGTCGGGATTTGTCCGAAACGGTGCGGGAACGGGTGGACTATGAACTGCGAGTGATTGATGAGATGGAGTTTGTGGATTACTTTCTGGTGGTGTGGGACTTGGTGCATTACGCCCGCGAAGCGAACATACCGGTGGGGCCGGGACGCGGTTCAGGCGCGGGTTGTCTGGTGGCCTACGCGCTGGGGATCACCAACCTCGACCCCATCCGCTACAAACTGCTCTTTGAGCGATTCTTGAATCCCGAGCGCGTGAGTATGCCCGATTTTGACGTGGACTTCTGCATTCGCAAGCGCGAGCAACTGATCGAGTATTCACGGAAAACATACGGCGAGGAATGTGTCAGCCAGATTGTGACTTTCGGACGCATGTTGGCAAAGGCGGTGGTGCGCAATGTGGCGCGTACACTTGGGATGCCCATGTACGAACAGAACCGCATTGCGAATCTCATCCCGAACGAACTCAACATCAAATTGGCGGATGCGGCGGCCAAAGAACCGGATTTGCAGCGGTTGATTAAGGACGAACCGCAGATGGAAAGGCTGTGGAAGCTGGCTTTGCGCCTTGAGGGCACCATCAATAATGTCGGCACCCATGCGGCGGGCGTTGTATTGTGCGATCATCCCCTAACCGACCATATCGCCCTGTTCAAGGCGGCCAACTCCAATGTGGTGACCACGCAGGTCGAAATGAAGGGGGTGGACCAAATCGGTCTGCTCAAAATGGATATTCTCGGCCTGCGCACCCTCACGATGATAGACGACACAGTCAAACTCATACAAAAGAACCGCGGCATTGACATTGATATTGAGAACATAACACTGGACGATGAGAAGACCTATGAACTGCTGCGCAGCGGCCAAACCTTCGGCGTATTTCAGCTGGAAAGCGCCGGCATGCGTGAACTCGCCAAACGCATCGGATTGGAGAACATTGAAGAAATAAGTGCGCTGGTGGCGCTTTACCGACCGGGCCCCATGGCGTATTTGGACAAATATATTGAGAACAAGCGCAATCCTGAAAAAGTCGTGTACGACCCGCCATTTCTGAAGCCCATACTGGAAGACACCTATGGCATTTGCCTGTATCAAGAGCAGGTGATGCAACTCGTTCAGCATTGCGGCGGGTTTACGCTGGGGCGTGCGGATATTGTGCGTCGCGCCATGGGTAAAAAGAACCCGGCGGCATTGGCGGAACAGAAGGCGGGTTTTATTGCGGGGTGCGCGGAACGTGATATTGGAAAATCACTGGCCGAGGATCTCTGGAGCCGCATTGAAACCTTTGCAGGGTACGGATTCAACAAGTCCCATAGCATGGCCTACGCGTTTGTGGCTTACCAGACGGCCTATTTGAAGGCCAACTATACCGTGGAATTCTTGTGTGCCCTGCTTTCCAGCGTCGCGACGGATTTGAGCAAGGTGGCGCTGTATATTGCCGAATGTCGCAACCTTGGCGTATCGGTGCTGCCCCCCGACATTAACCAAAGTGAAGCGGATTTTTCGGTGGAAGGCGACGCCATCCGGTTCGGTTTGGGCGCCATCAAAAACATCGGGGAGGGGCCGTGTCAGGCAATTGTCGAAGAGCGCGCCGCCGACGGCCCCTATAAGGACATCTTCGATTTTTGTGCCCGGCTCAGTGGCAAATCCATTACCAGCAGAGGAGTGGAAAGCCTGAATAAGGCGGGCGCGTTCATGGGCACCGGCTGGAACCGGAGGCAAGTGGCGGAGGTCATTGAACAGGCCATGAGCGCGGGCCAATTGTTGCAACGTGAGCGTGCCGCCGGCCAAACATCGCTTTTTGAACTTGCCGGCGAGGAAGACAATTTTTCGCTCGGCAATGACAAGCCACAGGTGCCCGAATGGCCCGAACATGATTTGCTGACCTACGAGAAAGAAATGATCGGCCTGTATGTGTCCAGTCATCCCCTGCACAACTACGAATCCCTCATTCGAAGGTACGGCACACTTGACCTTATGACGCTTGATGAGCGGGAGGAGGGCGAGGAGTGCACCGTGTTCGGCATTATCGGCGACATTAAGAAGCACTACACCAAGAAAGGCGACGCCATGGCGTTTCTCACGCTGGAGACGCTGCAAGGGCCGGTGGAAATGACGGTGTTCAGTGATCTGTACGGCACAAAAAAGAATCTGCTCGAAACGGACTACATTGTGGCGTGTGTGGTGCGGGCCAACAAACGGGACGATAAAACGTCATTGATTGTTGAAAACATATTGCCAATTGACGAGACCGAACAGTTTCTTACCAGCGCCGTCCATATTCGTCTGAAACCCCAACATCAGACTCCGGAAACGGTTCATGATCTCGCGTTGCTGCTTGGAAGTGCGCCCGGGAAGTGTGATGTATACCTGCACTGTATGCGTCCCGACAACGGCGAGGTTGTTGTTCATGCCACCAGCGCCTGTCAAGTGGCGCCGTCACCGCAGTTGACCGAAGGGGTGGAGGCGCTGCTTGGGCCGGATGCACTGTTTCAATCGTCAGGCATGGGGCTCCCTTCGCATCGTCCTGTGCGTGTGCCCGAAGAGAACAACCGTCGTCGGCGCAGACGCCCCGCCTATTCGTAAGACGCCGTCCCCCTGTCAGGGGCTTCTGATGCGGCGGTCACCGGCGTGATAGGGGTGTCACGAGCCGATTGCACTGATGTCGGGCTGTATCTCAATGGGATTTGTGTATACCCACGGCACCCATTCGCCCAGAATATCGAGTTCCGCCTCCACCCGATATTTGCCCGGTCGTTCGGGCTGCCAGTCAATGATCACCCCTACGTCGGTGTAGACTTCTTCGCCGTGGCGCAAAATGGTGATGCGGCAACGGTGGGGCGATGCCACGACCAGGCGCGTATCGGGTCTGAGCACCAGGCTCTCGCCCATCACCACCTGCTGGCTGTTGTTGGTTGCCATGAACATGAACCCGGAGCTGTCCGCGAGCATGTCAAACCCGATATAAACCCGTCCTTCGGCGAACGCATCCAACACGGCCTCTTCAGTAAGCTCTGAGGCGAGCGCGTAGGTGGACACGTACCGGATCATCAGGTCATAGGGATCCAGCTGGATGCGGAACGCTTTCTCACCGGGGACCAGCGGACCCGCGAAAAGGCGCAGTAATGTCCGGGTAAAGAAGTTCAGGTTGTACTCTTCCGACCGCTTGCCCGATGCTTCATGTACCATCAAATTGCCGTTTTCCAAATACACGCCATAAATACCCACATTCTGATGACAATCGTTGGCGGCGATGCCCACAATATCCCGGTGGATGTTTAACTGGTCCCAATGGGCGAGCATTTCGGTGTTGCGGTCAAAGATAAGGCGGATGGTTTGCTCGGGGAACTTACGGAAATTAAGGAGAACGTCCGGGGCCAGATCCCAAAGATTTTCATCCTTGATATCGGCATGGATATTATAAATCTCCATGCCGCGAATCTGCGGCAAGTCCCAGTCCCGCGGTTCTTCGGGGTGGGCAATGAATAACAAGCCCCCCAGCGCCTCAATCTCCGCCGCCAATTCCGCAGGTTCCATGGAGCAATCAAGCACGACATCGCTGTCAAGGCGCCACGGCATGAAGCCATAGCGCATTTCATACCCGGGGATGAACAGCTTGCCGTCGTAAAGGCCGCGCCACTG
>SKQZ01000226.1 GCA_007118765.1 Candidatus Hydrogenedentota bacterium | reverse complement strand
TCTGTCATCAACCAATTAGAAGGAGAAACTTCCAATGAAATGGGTCAACATTCTGATGCTTACAGGCCTCATGGTCGTGGCCGTAACACACGGCGCCGCCGCCCACCGGTATATCCCGAACGACGGAACCCACACAGACGCTGCCAACGCCATTGATATTGGCGATATCGAAATCTCGCAGGTGGTGTATCATACCGTTACCGTTGACAGGCCCACCGTCTGGCTGCAGTTTGAAGCGGAAGCCGACGCTGTCGCCAAGATACAGCTGGGCGTGCCCCATATAGCCGGACTGGAAACGTATCGGCCTGCCTTCGCGTTGCTCGGCCCGGACTTGCCCCCACTCGACAACGTGCCGTTTGACGTGCCCGAAGGATACGGCGGCATCCTCTACACAACCGACGACATCGCGGCGCCGGACGTGTTTAATGAGGAGTTTACCGGAACCAAATCCTGGATATTTGAAATGCAGCACATCGAATTGCCCGCAGACGGGTTGTATTACATCGTCGGTTTTGTGCCGTCGGGCAGGGCGGGAAAATTCTGGCTGGCGCCCGGCACCATCGAACAGTTCGGCGTGATGGATATTGTTACCTTGCCCAGGGTCATTTACAACGTGCGCACATTCCACCAGGTATTCCCCTTCGGCGGTCTGCTCGCATGGGGCATGGTTATTCTCACCGCGTTAGTGGGGTTTGTCGCCAGCCTTTTCTTCTGAGCCATACAACCGTCGGTACTGCTCCGTAAGCGCGCCGGTCAACTCTTGGTGGGATTGACAGCGGCGTTGCCAATGGCGTATAAGGGTGTGCAAGGCAGTTGATCGGAACAAACGATGGCCGCCGCACCGGATGCGTCACGAGTCCACCCTTGTTCACCGGGTCAACCGGCCGACATAAGGAGTGCTCCGATGAAAAAGATACTAAAAAACGCCGGCAAAGTCCTTTTGGTGATTCTGCTGGTATTGCTTGTGGTAAAGGTATGGGCCGACAGAACGTATTTTGACAATTATGACCCGGAACTGCCGCTGGACCCGCAGGTTATGGAGCGGGAGACCGTGGAGGGCGACATCGAATTTTTCGGGCTGGTTCGCCCGGCCAGATTCGAGAAAGAAGAGTTCTGTATTCAAGTGCGGCCCAATGAACGCATGCAGGCGGTGCTCACGTTCCCCCTTGACCGCGACGACGCCGTGCCGGTCGTCATATTTGTGCATGGCAGCGGCATGGACAGAACCTTTATCGAAGAGGTGGGCACACCCTTCAACGAGGCCGGATTCGCCATGGCCAGCTTTGATCAGGCATCGGTCGGCGAACGCGAAGTGCAAGGCGGCATGCTGCGGCAGGCCCATGCCTTCCGGCAATTGCCCTGGAAGGTGGTCAACGATACCCGCAGGCTCATGGACCACCTGCAAACACACCCCGAAATCGATTCCGAGCGCATCTATCTCGTGGGCGCCAGCTTCGGCGCCGTCACCGGTGCAAACGTGGTCGCCCTTGATGACCGTATCCGGGCCGCATCCCTCATCGTGGGCGGCGCGAACATCCCCGTAATCCTCGAGGCGCCCGCCATGCGCGAAGAAGTGGGCAACAGACTCTTGTATTGGGTCGCCGGTAAAATATTCACCTTTGTCATGAACCCCGCCGACCCCATCCACTACGCCGCCCAGACAGCAGGCACGCCCATACTCATGCAAAACGCCGAACACGACACCCTCGTCACCCCCGCAGCGGGCAAAGAACTCTACAACGCCCTCGGCGAACCAAAGGAAATACGCTGGTACCCCTGCGAACATCCCGGCATGTACGAAGAAGAAGCGCCCATCGTGGAAGACATGCTCAACGACGCTCTCCAATGGCTGCTGCAACAAGACGCCAACCGCTAAACCTGCCTTTGGAAAACCCTCAGTCGCATCTTGTATACTCAAAGCGTCGCTCGGCATACCGCCGAACGGCAGTTAACCACAGAAGATATCTTATACAACGGTTCCAAGTATTCAACCTGAGGGGCCGCCATAGTGGACTATAATTACCTGAAACCAAAAATTCTATGGTATGAGGTCTAGTTCCACTAGAAAAGTCAAGTGAGGAACATAGAATGGCGACTGCCGAACAGATCAAGTCGTTAATCCGTTCGCATTGCAGCGATCAATCCGAGCAATTCTTTACCATCGCGCTACAGGTTGCCGCCCATGAGGCGAAGCAGGGCCACGGCAGTCTGGCCCATGAGATACGAACCCTTGTCGACAAGGCAAAGGCCCGACCTGGCCGCGTTATCCCCTTCACACCCGACCTAGATCATCTGGTGCTCACCTCGGAACCCAAGGAACGCTTGAGCGTTCTTGTCTTGTCCGAGGACATACGAGGGCGGATCGAGCGCATTCTCCGTGAATACCGGCAGAAGGCTAAACTGGAGAAGCACGGACTATCCCACCGACGTAAGATACTTCTTGCCGGACCACCAGGGACGGGAAAGACCCTGACTGCTGCGGTTCTTGCCGGCGAGTTGGGACTCCCGCTTTGCACGATCCTGATGGACAAGATCGTCACGAAATTCATGGGTGAGACAAGCGCCAAACTCCGGCAGATATTCGATGTGATTCAGGAGAGCCGGGGCGTGTATCTCTTTGATGAGTTCGATGCCATCGGCGGCGAGCGCAGCCGTGACAACGACGTTGGCGAGATGCGGCGTGTTCTCAATGCGTTTCTTCAGTTTATCGAACGCGACACCTCAGACAGTCTGATCGTGGCGGCGACGAACAATCCCCGCATCTTGGATCAGGCGCTCTTCCGGCGTTTCGACGACGTGCTGCATTACCACTTGCCCGAGAATACAGAGATTGAGTGGTTGATCGAGAATCGCCTTGGAGCCTTTCGCCAGAAAAAGACATCTCTCAACGCTTCAGCCAAAATGGCTGAAATGCTCAGCCACGCTGAGATCGCCCAAGCCTGTGACGATGCAATCAAAGAAACGATTCTTGCTGACCGGAAGGCCGTGACTGCAAGGTTGCTCAAACAGATGCTTCAGGAACGGCGTTCCGCCTATAAGGCGTCGGTGAGAGGGTAAGATCGAATGGCTACAGAGCATCCCCATATCTTTCTGCGCGATACGCAAGAGACCGAGGAGTTCACGACACCTCGAAGGGGTGGCGCACAGAGTGTCCCCCAACGGGATCGTCAATCGCACAGTGTTAAGTTGCGGGAGCAATGGGCGACCATTTGGGCCAAAGCGAGGGAGCAGGAAGAGTCCCGAACCGCTGTCTCGATGCCGACGAAAGACGGTATCTACATCGAGTTCGAGGGTGCGCCGGGATATGATCTGGTGACCAAGAGCCTTGAAGATCGCCGCTCGGGGGTACGCCTTCTCAACGTTTACACCGTACCTGGCCAGGATAAATCGGGAAGCGAAGCCACGCGCGCCACGGTCTTCGTCCCATCGGGCAAACAAGATCACTTCCTCAAGAAGATAACGGAGTATGCAGAAAAGGAGACTGAGAAGGGCAATCCGAAGCATGCGACCCTTATTCAAAGTGTGGAAGACGTGCGGTTGGCAGTGCTTGAATCCTTTTGGCGTGACGATCCTGAGTTGATGCCGGAAGGCATAGCGGCAGTTTGGTGTGAGATTTGGCTTCTCGATACACGCTCCGTCCCCGGAGAGCGGGATACTGAGGAGCCAGGTGAGGGAGAAGCGCAACAAGATATCGAGGCGCGGTTTCGGAGAACGGCCGAGGCTTTGGGGATCGAAGTGCAAGCGCGATCACTGCGATTCCCTGAAAGGACGGTACTACTTGGAAAAGCCACCCGTGACCAGCTTTCTCAATTACTCGCAGCCAGCCCGGATATTGCTGAATTCAGGCGTGCGAAAGAGACCGCCCGGTTCTTCCTTGAACTCGAAAACAAAGACCAAACGGAATGGGTGCGGGACTTTCGCTCACGCATGCGAGTGAATCCCAAAGCCAACGTGGCTGTGTGTGTGCTCGATACCGGCGCAAATAATGGGCACGCCCTTCTTCAACCCGTCCTTGCCGATGATGATTGCCACGCGGTGGAACCGGACTGGGGCGTAAATGACCATCTCGGCCATGGAACCTTGATGTGTGGTGTCGCTGCATTCGGGGACTTGCTGGAGGCACTGCAGCATAATCATCCAATCCGAGTGGATCATTGCCTTGAATCGGCGAAAATTCTACCGCCACGAGGAGCAAACGATCCTGATCTGTACGGCGACATCACAATCCAGGGCATAAGCCGCGCGGAAATTCAGGCATCAGGACGTAGTCACATTGGTTGCATGGCCGTGACTTCGGAAGACGGACGCGATCGAGGCCGGCCTTCTTCCTGGTCGGCGGCGATCGACAAACTGACTTCAGGATATGACGACGACAGTAAACGCCTTTTTATCATGTCAGCAGGGAACATCGAGGAACAGCAAATTTGGGCCAACTATCCGCAAAGCAACCGGACCTGTTCCGTCCATGATCCGGGTCAGTCTTGGAACGCCCTCACCGTTGGCGCTTATACGGATAAGGCCGTGCTTTCGGACCCCGACCTGCAGGATCATGTCCCACTTGCACAGCCAGGCGAATTGTCGCCTTTTAGTTCCACGTCTCTGGTCTGGGATGGGAAATGGCCCATTAAACCGGACATCGTGCTGGAAGGAGGCAACCTTGCGAAAGCGCCGGATGGTGTCATCAGCGCACATGATGATCTCTCGCTACTGTCGACAGGGCATCAGCCCAATCAACGTCAATTCGATTCAATCAATGCCACGAGTGCTGCCGCCGCGCAAGCCGCTTGGATGGCAGCGCAGATACAGGCGTGCTATCCCGAAGCGTGGCCCGAGACTATTCGAGGATTGATGATTCATGCTGCCGAGTGGCCGGATGCCCTGAAGCGGCAGTTCCTGAATGCGAACGGGCGTGGTGAAGACTCGAAATCGGACTATGGGCAGTTGTTGCGTATCTGTGGGTATGGCGTTCCGAATCTTGCGAAGGCGCTGGCATGTGCTTCGAATTCTCTCACGCTCATCTCTGAAGCGGAAATCCAGCCCTACATGAAGAAGGAAGGTCGCTCAGACTGCTCGACTAAGGATATGCATCTGCACGGACTTCCCTGGCCGCGCGAAGTCCTCCTCTCATTGGGCGAGACCCCGGTGGCTTTGCGTATTACCCTTTCCTACTTCGTTGAACCGGGGCCGGGAGAAGTGGGCTGGAAAGACAAGTATCGCTACGCTTCTTTTGGGCTGCGGTTTGGCCTGAACAGTCAAGGGGAGACCGAGGAGGACTTCAGGAAGCGTCTCAACAGGGCAGCTCGGGATGATGGAGAGAAAAGGCCCGATACTGATAGTGGAAGCGATCGGTGGCTCATCGGCTCGAACAGACGTGATACAGGCTCTATTCACTCCGACATTTGGAAGGGCACAGCAGCAGATATTGCCTCCTGCAACCTGATCGGAGTCTATCCCGTAATCGGTTGGTGGCGCGAACGGGCGTGGCTCGAACGTTGGGATCGCAAAGCCAGATACTCGTTGATTGTTTCTCTCCACACACCAGAGGAGGACATCGACATCTATACCCCCGTGGCAGTTCATCTGGGTATTCCCGTGGAGGTGGCGATTTGACGCCAATTTAAGGATATACCGAACGCTTCCTTGTTCAGCAGACCGGCACCGGGTGAGATGGTTTCGGTTTCTTGGATAGGGGCATAAAATGTCATACTGAGGCGTGAAGCCTCATAGACAGGGTATGTCGTGAGCAAGAAACGGCGTGTTTCAGTGCATCGGAGAAAGCGAAGATGGCGTTGCCGGTTACCTGAATGTCTTACAGCCTTACGCCTTGTGTGCCGGGCGGCACGTTGAAGGTTTCCGGGCGTTTTACAGAAGTCTGCGAAATTCTTCGGGGCTTAAGCCTGCGTCACGCAAACCGTTCATGGGTGTTTATTCCGGGCGGTGGTCGCGGAGGATGGGGAGGGTGTTGTCGGTTACGTGAATGTCTTCCATCTGTACGCCTGCGGCGCCGGGCGGCACGTTGGCGCTTACCTCAATGACGGCTGTTGTTTGTTCGGCGTGGTCGGTGACTTGAAGACCGCGGATGCGGAACCCGGCGCCCGTATGCAGGGCCACCAAGGGGCCGTTTTTCACCACGCGGGCGCCCGGATCGGCAAGCACGACATTATCGGCGAGGGTCAGATTTTCCACGGCCCAGGCCGTGACAATGCCGTTTGGCGGATTGCGGAAGGTGTTGTTTTCAATGTAAATGTCGCGTACCGGTCGTCCTGTTGCCGGTTCGTTGCGCCGGTTTCTGGGACAGATGTCAATGCTTGCGCTGAACCCGATGCCGGCGCCTTCGAAGGTGTTTTTGCGAATGCGGATCCGTTGTCCTGCCGGACCTTCGCCCCACCCCTGCAACTGGTGCAGGGTAATGCCCCATCCCTCGCGGTTGCGGAAGGTGTTTTCTTCCACGATGGTGTCGGTGGTCTTGAGCAAAATGGCCCGTCCGCGATGGGATCCGAAGGTGTTGTTGCGTATCACGGCGCCCGCGCCGCAGGCATCCAAATTGAACAGGTGGTCGGATTCCTGAAAGGTATTGCCTGTGACGACATCCTGCACCGGTTCTTTCAGTGTAAGCAGAGTGCCCTGATGATCGCGCTGCACCGCCGTTACGACCAGTGATTCCGTGCGAATGCGCCCGGCTTCCGGGTCGTACAGTTGGAGTCGGTCGCCCTGCCGATGTTCCACGGTGCCGCCTTCGTTGACCAGCAATTGATGGGGGCCGGGTTGCGCCATAATAACGGCGGCCCGGGCATGGATATTGATGGCGTCGTCGGCCATGGCCTCAAAATAACAGTTCTCAATGCGAAGGGCGCCGCGGTTGCCCAGACAATGGATGCCGTCGGCATTGCTGGACAGCAGGCGTTGTGTGTTTTCCGGGCGTTCCACGCGCAATCCGTCAATAGTCACATTCTCACACAGTCCGAAGAGCAGCGCCAGCGAAGGGGCGGCATGGACAACCACCGATTCGAGCCGCACGTCAACACAGGACCAGAAGGCCACGCCGGAGCTGGCCATGGTGCGCGCCTTATACATGTAGCGCGCCCCGGGAATGACGTGTGCCTTTGCGATTGCGTCCCGGTCGTCAAAGGTACACCGCCACAAGCCGTTGTCGTCGTGCGACCAGACGCCGTCCATCAGCGGGACGGGCCCAAATTGCTCGCCGCCCGCGTCTACCTGCCGCACCACCATGCCCCAGGGGGCCGCCGCTTCCACAAAAGCCTGTGCGGTGGGCGGCAAATACCCCGAATCCACGGCAAACGTGAAAAAAGACCCGTCCTCCGCAACGTCCACCACGTCGCCCTGGGTGAATGGCAGGGGATCATAGTCTATGGTCACATGGGCAATGCGCACATTGCTGCTGTTATGAAATCGGACGGCGTCCACGCGCGGGTCGGTGATGACAAGGCGTGTGGCCGAGCCTGCGCCCACCAGACACAGCCCGTCGGCGTCGCGTATCGGCAGCGCCGTGTCGGCATCCTCATCAGGGGCAATATGGAATACGCCCGCCGGAAACCGAACGGTCGCCGGTTCGCCCTGTGCAATGGCGCTTGCAATCGCGC
>SKQZ01000267.1 GCA_007118765.1 Candidatus Hydrogenedentota bacterium | reverse complement strand
TTGCGCAGGCCGCCGGCTGACAGCGTGTTAGTACACGTCGAAGTCGGCGGGCAAGCAAAGTGCCTGATATGGTGTAAGATTCGCAGGCGCAACAGAAATCTTGTGAAATATGCGGGTTAGTCCCGGTAAATGGCGACCTCATCGCCTATTTGCAACACATGGCTGTCGGACCAGTTGTTCCATTCAAAAAGGTCTTGGACCCGTACGCCGTACTGGCGCGCAATGGTGGTCGGATTCTGACCGGCGGTGACCTTGTGTGTCACCTGTTTGTTGTCCTGTGCCTGTGCCACCTGCACGTCGCCGCCACGATTGCGCTGGGGCGCTCCCTTGCCGGGATTGCGCACTTCCAACTCCTGGCCGACACGAATGATTGACTTCGCCGTCAGGTTGTTCCATGCCAGCAAATCGCGGGTGGGCACGCCATAGCGCGCCGCAATGCCCCCGGCCGTTTCTCCCGGCGCTACCGCATGCGTAACAACGGTTGGCGCTGCGGGGGCTTCTTCCGGTTTTGCCACGGTGTCGCGTGTGTCAGCAGGAGCAGCCTCCTGGGCGACGATTAGCGTATCCCCCGCACGAATGACGGAGTTGCGGCTGAGATTATTCCAGCGAAGCAGGTCATTTACGGGAATGCCGTACAACTGCGCGATGATGCCGGGGTATTCGCCGGGTTTCACCGTGTGCCGCCGCACCGGGCCCGCAGGGGCCGCTGCGGGTGCAGCGCCGACATTGAGAGTCTGACCAATGCGAATGCGTGTGCGCCCGCCCAGGTTGTTCCATTGCTGCAAGTTGGCCACACTGACATTGTGTGCACGGGCGATGTCGTACAATGTATCGCCCCGTCTTACGGTATAGTTGCGCTGCCGTGTTGTCGCGGATGCTGTTTGTGTTGCTTGCGGCTGGTCTGCCGGAGCGGATTCGCCGCCGCCGCGTGCCACCGCAGTGCCCGGCAGTTGCAATTCTTGGTTGATCTGGAGCGACCGGGCGGAACGGATATTGTTGACGCGCATCAGTTCCCGTCCACAAACGCCATAGCGTTGCGCAATCTGGGAGATGGTCTCGCCACGTCGCACACGATGCGTGCCGGCATGACGCACCGACGGCACCGATTCCAGCGCCGCCATAAACCGGGCGCGATGCTCACGGGGCACCGCCACGGGATATTCGCCTTGCGGCGGGGTCACTTCGCGGAGCAGGTCGGGGTTCAGTCGGGCCAGTGTGCCGCGTGACAGCCCCAAGGCATCGTCCAAATCAGAAAGATTGTACATGCCTTTAACGGGCATGCGCAGTACATCTTCAAACGGTTCGGGTTCGTACTCAAATCCGTATTTTTCCGGGTCGCGCGCGGCAATGATATAAGCCATCACGCGCGGATAAAACTTTTTGGTTTCCTGCCGGATTCGGTTGGATGCGGGCGGTGTGTTAATAAGGGTGAAAAAATCACGCTCGCCGCCATTGGAGGCAATCGCCCGGCTTAACCCGCCTTCTCCCATATTGTACGCGGTGATGGCCAGTGACCAGTCGCCATCAAAAAAATCATGCAGCGTCTGAAGATAGGCAATCGCGGCACGGGTGGCACTGTGCCAATTATAACGCTCATCCACAAAACTGTCCATGCGCAGGTTGTATCGGCGGCCTGTTGCCCGCATAAACTGCCACATGCCGCCGGCGCCGGCAGGCGATACCACCCGCGGCTGAAACATGCTTTCCACCATGGCCAGCCAGGCAAGGTCTTCAGGCAGCCCCGCGTTGCGGAACTCCTTCTGCAGATGCGGCATATACCGCGCGCTTCTGTTTAACCCGCGCTGAAAGGTGCGCGGATATGAGTTTTGAAGTTCGTCAAGCTCATCAAGGATAGGCTGTGGCAGCGGGTAGGGGATATGCAAATCGCTGTAGTGGTCTGAATGCGACACCCCCAGACGCATGCGTCCCGCCCCCTCGGGTTCCACGGGGTCCAGCTCCGCAACGCCCACTTCTTCGCGTGGGACCGGCTCAAAATGTGCAACATCTTTGTCAACGCTTACACATCCCGCCAAGACCAACAAACCCATTGCAATTACAACGATTCCCCGTTGTTTCCACGTCGTCACTGCGTTTCGTGTCAATTCGCCGTACATATTCACGGGCACATGCTCCTGTACAAGCGCGGAGACCCACCCGTGCAGCTGTTGCACATCATGATGCCTCCGCATGTTAGCATATTGTTTGATACCGATTGTGAATTGATGTCTTCCCGGGACATTTTCCCCGGCCCACAGGTTATGTTTCGCCGTTGGGCATCACCATTCGTTAGACAATAGTGTAACCTATATATTGTGTCATGTCAAGTCGCATACAGGAATATGATGTGGTTTTTCATCTTTTAGCCCGGACCGGCCCTATGAAGAAAAACACGCAAGGGACATGCGTCGCAGCGGGGTTGTCGCCGACAGAAGTCCTTGCCGATATACACAATCAATCCGTGATATTCTTTGAACAACGCAACATCACGGGACAAATGGTCATGAAACAATGCCTGAACAACATCGTAACCGGCGGCGTCATCAATCAAACCGTGTCGCGCAAGCATGCGTTTGGTATAGGCATCCACCACAAACACAGGTTTCTCACATGCGTATAACAGGATATCGTCCGCTGTTTCCGGGCCGATGCCGTGCAATGCCAACAACTCCGGGCGAAGCGTTGTCATCGGCCGCTTTGCCATGCGCTTGATGCTGCCGCCGTAGTGCCGCAAAAGGTGATGGCAAAAGATCTTCAGTCGTTTTGATTTTTGCCGGAAATAGCCCGAAGGCCGCACCGCCTGCTCAAGGACATCATCCGGCGCTTGCCACATTCGGGCGGGTTGCAGCAGGTGTGCCCGTTTGAGATTGGCAATGGCCTTTTCAACATTGGTCCATGCCGTGTTCTGGGTCAGAATAGCGCCCACGGCGATCTCAAAGGGCGTTTCGCCCGGCCACCAGTGGGTGGGGCCATAATGTGCGGCCATAGCCCTGTATATGGCGTCCAACTGTTGTCGCATGCAGACCTCTCCGATTACTGCACACCGGTGGCAGCCGATAACGCGGTGTATGCGGGTTGGCTCACTGTATCGTCATCCGTGATAACCAAGGCGTAATAGCGCTGTTCCGGGGGCGGATTGCGGTCAACGTAATGGTCGAGGGTGGTGCGCGTGATGCGGGTGTTGTCGTCGGGCATAAACGAAGGAGTATCTGAACGGTGCAGCTCCGCTTCCAGGCCGATGATGGACGCACACTGTAGCCACGCGATTCGCACGCCACCGTTGCCATCGGGCACGGCTGTGGGTGTTGGTGCACGTTCAGGCGGTGCAGGAGGCAGAAACATGCGGCATTCGCCCGCAATGATTTCCGCGCCGGGCATATCCACCCGCGGCGCAGCCAGCGCGCGTTCCCGTGCATCACGGATAACGTCGAGCATGGCCTGATACTGAGGGGCGTCGGTGGACTCAAAAGAAACAACGGGGCGTCCGCTTCGATCTGGATGTCGCAACTCGTAGTTTGGATAGGCCTCAATAGGCTGCACGGCGTGTCCATACCCGCCTCGCAACAGGTGGATGCGCTGGCTTTCCGGTTCCACTGCACGATCACGACACCACGCGAGGCCGTGTCCCTCATCGCCTTTGGCGAGAGGAGCACGGAGCAAACGACTCCATTCGGGGCGTTGCAAGTTAATCCAGTCGTTTTCAAAATAAGAGATGTTTTCGCCGTCGCCATGACACTGCAAACAGCCGAAATCATGCATCAGGCCGACAAGTACGTCACGGGTGTCGTCCCAGTGGGGAATCGCACAGCCTGATTCGGTGGCATTCCATGTGCCATGGTATAAGCCGTTCGTATCCATCCATGCCATCAGCAGGTCGCGTTCTTCCCGCGATAGATCGGGGATGCGTCCCAGATGCCCCTCCAGCAATAGATCGGCGAGTGGCGCGGCCCCGGAACCGTGGGCGCGGGGCGGGAAAATCTGCGAAGACCAGAACGCCGTGGCATTCATGGAATCAATGCCCGCTATCCAATAGGCCGTGAGTTGTGTTTCGCGGCGGCTTACCAGATTCTCGTAACTGATGTTGAAATGCTGTGTCCAGCCGCCCGAAAGATCGAGACCCGCGGCGATGTCGTCTTCGCCGCCATGGCAACGCACGCAATGCCTGTCGAGGATGGGTTGCACCATGCCGGGATAGTCAAGATAGCCGCCGCCCCAACGCTCTTGTTGTAACCGTTGCGGCGCGTCACGCAATGCCGCGGGCAACACCGCTTCCATCGCTGGCGAACCTTCCCGGGTTTCGTGACATCCCACACAGGAGCGGGTTGTTCCGGGCGCCGCCTGGACAAAGGTGCGCATACTCTGCACCAGCCGCCCGTCGGCATCCAACGCCTGAAAATAGAGGGCACGGCCTGAAGGCGCTTCAAAATAGGCGGAACCATCCTGTTCGACGGGCACAACGCCGTGGAAAATCTTCGGACTCCACGCCAATGCCGCGCTGATAAGAAAGACCTGATTGTAGGGGCTGCCGCTCATGAGGGTGGAACTGATGCGGGACGTTTCTTCCAACACGCGTAGCTGCGCGACTTCGCCCCGTGCTATGCCGTCAAGCCCCTCATACACGTCCTGCACCAGAAAAGCGCCTGTAGAGGCGTTTCGGTCAACCACCGACGGGATAACGGGCGGTCGCGGGCGGGGTTTCACCAACATGGGGGAATGCAGGCAAATTTCCGGGTCGTCCAACAGGACTACACGGTTGCCCGCCGTGTCTATCATCTCTATGGCATTGTGTTCCCGTCCCGCAGGACGTCCACTGAACAGAAACAGGTCGGGTGTCACCGGCCAGGGAGCACAGGAGTCGCCCGTGTCGCGCAGCGGATCATTGGGATGTTCCAGATTGAATACCGCCTCTGGATCGTTCTTGCCCACAGCCGGGTTTATCAAGGCGATGGCGCCGCGTGGCGGACCGTTGTGTTTCGCAAACGTTCCCACAATAAGATCCGTACCCGGCACAGGACGCGCGTCCAGGATGGCCTCCGGGAACACCATGTTGTTTGCGTATAACGCGGTTTCCTGAGTGCCGTCGGGATTCACGGTCCACAAAGACTGAATCGTCAGGGCGTTCTTGTCTATATATTCCCAGCGTCCGAACAAAATGCGGCCGTCCGGCATGATGGCCGGATCAAATTCATCCACATTATTTACGGAAATGGGGTGTATATCCGAACCATCGGCATTCATTACATGCAGTATGGATACGCCCGTATCCGCACACGGCACCAGCCCGCTCGGACGGGTTGAAAGAAATACGATGCGGTCATCAGGCAGATAGGCGGGGTAGACATCGTGCTGGCCGCCGTGTGCGCCCTGATAGCGGTACAGCGTCTCCTCTGGATTGGTAAGACGCCGCAGGCCGGCGCCGTCTATGCCGATTTCGTAAATGCTGGTGCTGCCGTCGGGCGTACCCTTGAAGGTAAACACTACACGCGATGCGTCCCACGAAAGGTTTGGATCGCTGTATACGCCATCGCCCGGCGAATCGGGCGTGGTGGCATCCACCAAGGTGCGGATACGCCATTCCTCCCGTGGCGCGGCGGGGTTTTCCAGTATATAGATGCCGCCGCCGCCCGGCGGCCATTTGTAGTAGGTATCGTAGATGTGAATCCCGGTATAAGAATGGCGCTTGACAAACAACAACGGCGCGTCGAGCGATGCGCGCATGTCCTCTTCAGAAGCATGGGCAAAAGAAATGCCGGGCGATACGATGCCCTGCAGAAACAGCGCCAACAACAGCAGTATGGAGAACACAGACATGAATGCCTTCTTTCTAATGCGGGTGCCGCCCGCATCCCGGAATTATAAAGGAAGACCGGACGCCCCTGCCATTTATGCTCTTCTTTTGCCCGCATCCCTACGAAAGCGTAGGCCCACTGAAGCGGTTTACATGGCGGCACGTCACTGTGTTGGTGTGAGCATGCGTTTGACGAACATAAGAGCATACATGGGCAGCACCATGGGTCTTGGGTAATCGCGCAGGATACGATAGATGCGCCTGGGGTTGAGATAAAACTGGCGGTAGGCTTTGGTGGTATAGCGCAGGATGGTATCGTCATCTTCCGCCGACAAGTTTACCGGCATCAAGCGGTAGTCCATTTCGGTATAGGGCGCTGCGGCAATTTTTTCCGGCCACCGCTCCGCCACGAGCCGCTGTATGGGCGTATTGGGGAAGGGGGTGACTCTGTAGAAAGAAGCGGTATGTAAACGGGATTCGCTGGTGACACGGATGGTTTCCTCCATTTCGGCGGCGGTTTCCGTGGGGAATCCGAGCATGGAAAAGCCATTGGTAAATACACGGCGCTCAGCACATAAAGCAACGGCTTCATTGAATTTTGACACATCAAGCCGCTTGCCGATAAGCTCTTGAATCCGGGGCGAGCCCGACTCCAAAGACAAACACGTATGACACATCCCTGCCGTGACAAGTGCGTCCACGGTTTCCGCATCAAGCAGGTCTGCCCGGATGGCGTTCGGGAACGCAATTGGCACCGGCCCGATGTCTTTGCAGAGCAACTCCGAAAAGGCAAGCACCCGTTTCTTGTCCAAGTTAAAACAGTCGTCCACGTACTCAACTTCGTTGGCGCCTGTTGCCTTCATGCAATGCTTGACCTCTGCGACCATGCGCTCGGGGGAGTGGGCGCGCCACTTGCGCCCATGGGTGTTATGACAATAGACGCAGCCATAAGGGCAACCACGGCTGCTGAACAGGGTGATATACTTGCGGTTGCGTATTGCCGCCATGCCTTGCTTGCGCCAAAACTTGCGCATGTCCAAGAGTAAATCATAGGCGGGCATGGGTAGCGTGTCCAAATCCTCAATGCGTGGCAGCGTGCCCGGATTCTCGACAATGACGCCTTCGGCATCACGCCGAATTATCCCCGGAATATCCGCCATATCGCCGCCTTCAATGCAAGCGCGCACGATATGCTCCATGGGGATTTCCCCTTCGCCGACAACACCGACGTCTGCCTCGGTAGCCGCCACTGCTTCCATGCCGACGGCGCTTACGTGCGGGCCGCCCAGCACCAACAATGTATCCGGCAGTGCCGCCCGCAGACCTTGGGTAAGCACCGGCATTGCGTAGGCGGACGGCGTCATATACCCCAAGCCGATAATATCGGGTTCCACCGCAATGGCATGGGCAACCACCTGCTCCAGTGACCAGCCTTGGGCTCGTTGATGAATTACATGAATATCAAGGTCGAATCGCTCGCGCAGCCAAGCGGCAATGTACAGCAATCCAACCGGCGGCGACACAATATGAAAGGGACCGGGCAATGCGACCCATACCAGCAATAAACGTTTTCTCAATGGTTTCCACTTCTATAAAGTGTTGTTTCTGAACAAAAAGTATATGGCGATGGAGGCTGTTGTTACTGTGACTCGTGCGATGGGCTTTTGGTTTCGTATTACACATACATTTTGTATGTCACGGTTAACCCGGATATTTCACAGGGTTTCGTCGTGAGCCTGCGAAGGTTGCGTCAGGTCAAGTGCTTTGTGCAGGTCGCCGGCTGACAGCGTGTTAAGACACGTCGAAGTCGGCGGGCAA
>SKQZ01000115.1 GCA_007118765.1 Candidatus Hydrogenedentota bacterium | reverse complement strand
TCCCGACACAAGGGCGCCATGGTTTTGGCAGACAATTTTGACGATAGTATTCCCATAATGTCCTGTTACGGATCGCGCCGGAGCGGCGGCACATCGGGGAGAAGCAAGGCGGGAACGTTATGCCTGACCTTCCAGCCATCTGGTGGCATCCAGCGCGGCCATACAGCCGCTGCCTGCCGCTGTGATGGCCTGCCGATATGTCTTGTCCTGTACATCGCCGCACGCAAAAACGCCGGGCACATTGGTATAGGTGCTGTCCGGCTTGGTAATCAAATAACCGGCCTCGTCCATATCCAATAGGTCCACGAATAAGTCGGTATTGGGCTTGTGACCAATGGCCGAAAAATAACCCGCACATGCCAATTCGCTTGTTTCATCGGTCTTTGTATCGCGCAGCCGCACACCGGTTACGCCGTCCTCGTCATTGCCGAGGATTTCGTCCACCACCGAGTTCCACTCCACCGTGATCTTGTCGTGGTTAATCACGCGGTCGCCCATGATCTTGCTGGCACGGAACTGATCGCGACGATGCACGACATGGACGTGTGCGGCAAAATTGGTCAAAAAGAGCGATTCTTCCATTGCACTGTCGCCGCCCCCCACGACAACCACGGTTTGGTTGCGAAAACGCGGCAATGCACCATCGCAGGTGGCACATGCCGAAACCCCTTTGTTTAAGAATTGCTGTTCCGATTCCAAACCGAGATATTTGGCTGTGGCGCCTGTGGCGATAATGACTGCCTGTGCTTCAAACACCTCATCCTTTGCGGTGACCTTCAGTGGCGCATCCGAAAACGCGACCGATGTGGCGGACTTATACTCAAATCGCGCACCAAATCGCTGCGCTTGCTTTTTGAGATCGGCCATCATATCAGGTCCCGAGACGCCTTCGGGATAGCCCGGAAAATTTTCCACCTCGGTGGTCGTCATCAATTGTCCGCCGGGGAGCATCTCCGATGTGAATTCACCCTCCATGCACAATGGCGCCATGTCGGCGCGCGCACAATACAGTGCCGCGGTACAGGCGGCGGGACCGCCGCCGATGATAAGTATTTTTTCCATGCTCTTATTTCATTTCCTGGCTATACCATCGAAGCCGATAGCGTGGGTAGGTGACTGCGTGTCTAGTTATCATTCTCCGTATCAAAAACAAGCGGCTCGGCATCGGTAGCGTCCTCGGGTTCCTGTGGTGCGGGCAGCGGAAGAACATCATCGGAAACATCCGTATCGGGGACGTCGCCATCAATGGTGATGGTCGTGTCTGTTTCCAGATCGGACATGTCGATATCGAATAGGCTATCACCCATTGCCTCATCGGTCGGCACATCATCCGGTGTTTCTTCGTCCCAATCACGCCCCAATATGCGGTCAAATGCCGCTGTATCCTGTGTAAAGGACACGCTGGCCATCATACGCTCGCGCAGGTCCTGCGTAAAGTCCGACATCATTTCAAACTGTGCCGTTTGGATAAACCGTTCCTTCATTTCTTCCCGTTCTTCTTGCATATCGGCAAGCTCTTCCGGTGTTGGCGCGTCTCGTTCCAGCAGTTCGAAGAACCAGTATCCACCGAGGAAACCGGATAGTGGACCGGCCACATCGCCAACCTCTTTATCCTGCAACAGGTTGATCACGTCTCGGGTCTGCACATAGATTTGCTGCTGAAACAGCGAGTCGCGACGCGAAAACAATTCTTCCGTCTCGCCAATTTCCACTGCCAACGCAGGGTTCAGCGCGGTGATGTTGTCAAGGCTGTCCACTTGGCCTTCGATGGCCTCAATATGTGTTTCCAGTTCTGCTTGGTATTCTTCGGTGCGGCGTCTTTCATTGGTGATACTCTCGATAATCTCGTCGCGCACTTCATCAATCGGTTTCAGATCGCCCAGCTTCGTATCCACAACATTGGCCAAATAGATGTGACGTCGCGCCTTGATGGGCTCCCACGGCGGATAGTCCTCGTCAAGGGAGCGTCCCCGGAATCGGTACATGTCGTCATGATGAATATTATCGATTTCAAGCACCCACCGGTTGTAATAATCGGTTTGTAGTAGTTCGAACCCGTATTCTTCGGCGATGGCTTCCGGATCATCCGCCTCTTGCAAGCGAGCCGAAATCTCATCCGCAAGCTGTTCACGTTCGGCCAGTGTTTCTTCGTCAAGATCCGCGTGAAGCACAATTTGACGTCCCCGCACCTCCCACTGCTCGGCACTCTCATTAAAGCGCTCATCCTCCACCGTGTAAATATGGAAACCGTCGGGACCCAAAACAGGCTCGCTGACGTCCCCGAGCTCCAGCGCGAAAAAGGGACGTAGATGGGGCGACACAAAATCACCCTCGCGACGCCATCCCATGGTGCCGCCCACTGGCTGCTGCAAATCCGAGTATTCAGTGGCAAGCGCCTCAAAGTCTTCGCCGTCACGTGCGCGTTCGATCAATTCCCACGCGAGCTCCGGCACTTCCGGCATAATCGGAATCGCGATAAACTCGGCCAAGTAGGTTGAGCGTTCGCGATAATCGTCCGGGTTTTCCTCGTAATGGGCTTGTATTTCTTCTTCCGACAGGTCAAGCGCCAATGACACGTTGGCATGTCGCACGCGAAGCCGGGTTTTTTCAAGCATCAACTCTTCGTCAACCTTGCGTTGCAGAACGCGGCCGGCCGGTGCGGTGACGGCGCCCATAAACACCTGGCGCGACACGGCTTCGCGCAGCTCATCGTAGATGTCGTCCCAGTCCCTTACACTGGCAACCCACTCGTTCCACGCATCCCGGTTGAAGTTGCCATGCTCATCTTGAAACCATTCCCATTCTTTCATTTGATCGGCAAGCAGCGCATTCTCTACATCAAGCGAACGCTCTTGTTCGCGCATTTTGATGAGGGCCGTATCCACCAGTTGCTCAATCACCCGTTGTACGGAGCCGTCTGCATCCAGATCGCGATAACTGGGGCGCCCTTGTTCCGGATGGGCGCGTTGTGCGGCCAAGGCGTCAAGGCGTTGCCTGAATTCCGCTTCGGTGATGGGGACATTGCCCACCTGCGCGATCACGTTATCTTGAATGTCGCCGGGGCCTTGTTGTCCCCTTGGCATGCCGAAAAATATGACCATTGGCACGCCAATAAAGACCAAGATAAAGAACATTATGATTCGTCTGTGTTTACGCATCCATTCCTGCATGCGGTTACCTCCACGTGTTACAGGTTTTGTTGTTGATTACGCTGGTGGAAAGCGTCAAATAAAGAACGTTTGCGCCACAGGAAAGGTTGAGTTACCGTGTTGACGCGCTGGCACAATGTAGCACAACAGCCGTCCATACCGCAACTTGACAGGCATTCATTTGGCACATGCCGATACACGCAAGCCCTCTTTCAGAAGAAGGGACGGCGATGTATGTGCAATTTTGACAGGGATAACCAATAACTGTGCAAGTCTTGCACAGGCGCATGGCACGACCCGGCAAAACGGAGGGGTTGCACAAGCGCTGTCCCGACCGTGTATCCGGGCGTTTACTCAGCGTTTCAGGTGCGGCATTCAAAAAAAACATGTTGGCATGTGTATTGCTCATTCAGTACCCATATCGTATATAATAACAAGACATTTCAGGGCAATGCTTTTCAAACACGAGATTCTCTCATTGAAGTTATCTTATAAGTTCAAAATCTGGGCCGTATGGCCTGTTCTTTTTGCCGTCTGCCTGATTATGGCGGTGGGGTGCGCCCGTTTTGCGCCTGCCCCGCGCACCGTTTCGGATGCGCATGTGCCGGAGTCGTTCACATTGTATGATACGAGCACGCCCGCGCCCGACCAGTGGTGGGCGGCATTTGGTTCGGCGGAACTGGATGGACTGATTCAGGAAGCGCTGTCCGATAATCTCACCCTGCGCAAAGTGGCGGCCCGTGTGGCGCAGGCCGAGGCGCTTGCCATGCAGGCGGGTGCGACGCGCTGGCCCGAACTGGATGCCAGCGGTGATATGTCGGCTACGCGCCGTCGCGTAACGCATGATCTTGATGTATCGCCACTGGATGCGGCAAACCAACAGATGGGCGCTCTCAACACACTGCTTGGCAGCGCCTTGGGGAGTGCCGCGGGCACACCAACCGGCGGCGTACGCACACCACAGGCGGGTGTGCAGGCAGCGCAGACGTTGCTTGACAGCGGCCCCGATTCACGGGTCACAACGGTAAGACACTCCTACGGCTTTGGCTTGTCCAGTCGCTACGAGGTTGATTTGTGGGGACGCGTTCGGGCGCGTGAACAAGCGGCATTGTTGGATTTGGAAGCCACCCGCGAGGATATGTATGCCGCCATGTTGAGTTTGACAGGGCTGGTGGCGCGTCAGTGGCTTGAAATCGGGGCGAGGTTGCAGGAATTGGAACTTGTGCGCGAGCAGCTGGCCTTAAACAATAAATCTCTTGAGTTGATTGAATTGCGGTTTCGCAATGGGTTGGCCACGGCGCTTGATGTATTTCAACAGCGCCAAATGATTGCTCAGACGGAATCGCTTATTCCCATGCTTGAAGCATCGTTGGAAGCGGCACATTACGAGTTGGCCGTGTTGCTTGGCCGTGCGCCGCAGGAGAAGGTAATGGTGACGGCATCTGGGTTGCCCGATCCTGGTCCGTTGCCCGCCCCGGGCGTGCCTGCTGACCTGCTGGCACGGCGTCCGGATATACGCGCGGCAGGGTTACAGCTGGAAGCCGCGGACTGGCGCGTGAGCGTTGCGCGTGCGGACCGGCTCCCGTCACTGCGCCTGACGGCCTCGGCCAGTTATGGCGCCGAATCATGGAGCGCACTGCTTGATAATTGGATGGCCACGCTTGCCGGCAGCGTGACGGGCCCGGTTTTTGATGCGGGCCGACGCAGGGCTGAAGTGGAGCGCGCTCGCGCTGCCGTGAATGAGCGGTTGGCAGCTTATCGCGAGCAGGTGCTTGAAAGTCTAAAGGAAGTGGAAACCGCCATGATGCGCGAAAGCAAACAAGCCGAGTATGCGCAAAGTTTGGCGCGTGAGCGGGATACCGCACGGGCAACATACGAACAGGCGCGTGAACGATATTTGAGCGGTGTTATTGATTATTTGCCCGTACTGACGGCGTTGACACAGTTGCAAGCCGCCGAGCGACGGTTGCTACAGGCCGAACATGCACGCTTGGAGCAACGCATCCATTTATATATCGTGCTGGGCGGCGGTTGGATGGAACAGCAACTGTACGACGCAGAGGATTAACAGATTATGACAACTTCTACAGAGAAAACGATAGCGTCGAATAAGCACGGCACGGGCTCGTTGGTGTGGCGGTGGTTGGGTCGTCTTTTCAGGTTTTGTCTTGCACTGCTGGTTATTGCCGCCAGCGGCGGCATCGCCTACTACTGGGTAAGCAACCCTCCCACCACCGAGCGGCGTCCACGCGGCCCGGAAGCGATATTGGTGGAGACAACACCCGTCGAAATAGACAGGCATCAAGTGATAATCCATGCCATGGGCACGGTTAAGCCAGCGCGGGAAATGCAGCTGGCATCGCGTGTGAGCGGTCAAATCGTGGAAGTCAGCCCCAACTTTGTGCCGGGGGGACGCTATGAAGCGGGAAGTCAACTGCTGAAGATCGATCCGAAGGATTATGAAATTGCTGTGCGTCAGCAGGAAGGCAACCTGACGCGCATGGAGTCGGATGTCCGCATTGAGATGGGTCAACAGCAGGTGGCGCGTAGGGAATATGAACTGTTGGGGGATGAGATTGGCGGAGGTGACGAAGCGCTGTTATTGCGTGTGCCGCAGTTGGCCGCGAAAAAAGCGGCGGTGGATGTGGCGGAGGCGACACTGGAAAAAGCGCGTCTGGACCTTGAACGCACCGCGATCAACGCGCCCTTTAATGCAATTATCCACAGCCGAAACGTGGAACTGGGCGCTTATGTTTCGCCGGGGTCTTCGCTTGCCGCCATGATCGGCACGGACGTTTTCTGGGTGGAAACGTCTGTTCCCGTGGATGAATTGCGGCATATCACACTGCCGGATGACCATGATGAGGCCGGTAGCGAGGCACGGGTGTATCATCCGGCGGCTTGGGGGCCGGATACATACCGCACGGGCAGTGTCGTAAAACTATTGCCCGACTTGGAGCCCCGGGGGCGCATGGGCCGGGTATTGATAGCGGTAGAAAACCCGTTGGGCGCATCTGACCCGGATAAACCGCCATTGTTGTTGGATTCCTTTGTGCGTGTGCGCATACTGGGTTCCGACATGGAAGGAGTTGCCGAAATACCCCGCACGGCCCTTCGCGGCGGCGATTATGTATGGATAATGTGTGAGGAGAATACGCTTGACATCCGTGAGGTTGAAATTGTCTGGAGTGCACGCGACGTGGTGTATGTTGCATCGGGTGTTGAGGCGGGCGAAGCGATGATAATCAGTGGTGTTGGCACGCCTGTTCCCGGTATGCCGCTTCGGACGGAAGATATGCCCGTGGAAGTAGAAGGGCCGGGCAATGGCCGTGGACAAGGACAGGGACATGGCAAGGGAGGGGGCCGTTGATGAGTATTGCCCCCGACAAAAACGAGACCGGCGGCCCCATTGCCTGGATGGCGCGTCACGGCGTTGCCGCCAATCTCATCATGTTTGTCTGTCTTGTGGGCGGGTTTATTGCCATGCGCAACATTAAGCAGGAAGTGTTTCCTGATGTTGCGCTGGACATCGTTACCGTCTCTGTCGCGTATCCCGGCGCGAGCCCTGAAGAGGTGGAAGACGGCATCCTGCTGGCGATTGAAGAAGCCGTGCGCAATCTCGAAGGGGTTTATGAAATTACCTCCGTAGCGCGTGAAGGCATGGGAACGGTCGCGGTGGAACTGCTTACAGGCGAAAACGTGTTCCGGCTGGCGCAGGAAGTGAACAGCGAGGTGGATCGCATTATCACCTTCCCCGAAGATGCCGAAGAGCCGCGGGTGCGCATCAACCAGTTTCGGCGTGATGTGTTGACGGTTGTATTGTTCGGCGATGTACCGGATTATGTGCTGCATCGATCCGGCGAAGATTTGCGCGACTTTTTGCTCCAATCACCGGATATTACACAGGTGGAACTGGTCGGATTGCCGCCGTTGGAAATCAGTATTGAGCCGTCACAGGAGCAATTGCGTCGCCACGGACTCACTCTTGGCGATATTGCGGGTCGCTTGGCGGCCTCGTCCATGGATATTCCGGCGGGCGGTTTGAAGACCGATGCGGGCGAGTTGTTGGTGCGTTTGACGGAGCGCCGTGATTTCGGCGAGCAATTCGCGGAGTTGCCGGTGATTGTCACGGAAGATGGCAGCGAGGTGTTGCTTCGCGACATTGCCCATATTGATGACAGTTTTGCCGATACCGACCGGTATTCACGCTTTAACGGCAAACGCGCCGTCATGCTGGATATATTTCGTGTGGGCCGTGAAACGCCAATCGGCGTTGCCGATGCGGTGCGTGGGCTGCTTGAAGATTATGAACCCATGTTGCCGCCGGGTATCAGCGTGGATATAGACCGGGATCGTTCCGAAGTGTATCGCGAGCGTATTGGATTGTTATTGAAAAATGGCGTCATCGGGCTGGCACTTGTGCTGCTGTTGCTTGGCCTGTTTCTTGAAGCGCGTCTTGCATTTTGGGTGATGCTTGGGATTCCCATTT